>ONHE01000011.1 GCA_900317545.1 uncultured Prevotella sp.
GAAGGCGATGCGGGCACCGGGATGGTCGCAACCAATGCGGTCAAGCCGCGCACAGGAAACGTCTCGGCTGGGACTTCGTCATTTTCGATGATCGTATTGGAAAAAAATCTCTCCAAACCATACACTATGATCGACATCGTCACCACGCCCGACGGTAGCCCGGTTGCCATGGTTCATTGCAACAACTGCACCTCGGAGATCAACTCATGGGTCAATCTGTTCAAGGAATATCAGGAACTCATGGGCTTCCCTGTTGACATGAACGAAATCTATACCCGCCTTTTCAATGCCGCATTGGACGGAGATCCTGATTGCGGAGGCCTGCTCTCCTACAACTATCTCTCAGGTGAGCCGGTGACAGGGTTCGCCGAAGGACGGCCCCTGTTCGTGCGCTCGGCCGGCGACAGGTTCAATCTCGCCAACTTCATGCGCACCCAACTGCTGGCCGCAATCGGCGTGCTTAAGATCGGGAACGACATTCTCCTGAAAGAAGAGAGAGTCAACGTAGACCGCATCACCGGCCACGGCGGCTACTTCACCACCAAAGGGGTGGGCCAACGGATGCTTGCCGCAGCTCTCAATTCGCCCATCTCGGTGATGGAGACAGCTGGGAAGGGCGGCGCATGGGGTATCGCCCTTCTGGCCGCGTACCTTGTCTACAATGACCGGAAGCAGTCGCTCGCCGATTATCTTGATACACACGTGTTCGCAGGAGATACCGGCACAGAGGTCACTCCGCAGCCGGATGACGTCGCCGGATTCAACACCTACATTGAGAATTACATCACTGGGCTGGAGATAGAACATGCGGCCGTTAAATACAAAAGATCATGATGAACAGCCTAAAACTATCATTCGTACTCCCAGCAGCAGCCTTTTGCTGCACGCTGAACGCACAGACAACGGTTGCAACCGTGCATGCCGACCAGGGCACCAATAAGATCTACAAGGAGATCTACGGACAGTTTGCGGAACATCTCGGCACCTGCATTTATGGCGGATTATGGGTCGGGCCGGCGTCAAACATACCTAACACGCAAGGATACCGCAACGATGTCCTGCACGCGCTGCAAGAATTGAAAGTCCCCGTGCTGCGTTGGCCGGGTGGATGTTTCGCTGATGAATATCACTGGATGGACGGGATCGGTCCGCAGAGCGAGCGTCCGAAGATGCAAAACAACAACTGGGGCGGCACGATAGAAGACAATTCGTTCGGCACCAACGAGTTCCTGAACCTCTGCGAGCTGCTTGGAGCCGAGCCGTATATCAGCGGTAACGTCGGTTCTGGTACGGTCCAGGAATTGGCCAAGTGGGTTGAATACATGACAAGTGACGGAGATACGCCGATGGCAAACCTGCGCCGCAAGAACGGGAGGGACAAGTCGTGGAACCTGAAGTATCTCGGCGTCGGCAACGAAAGCTGGGGATGCGGCGGATCCATGCGCCCTGAATACTACAGTGACCTCTATCGCCGCTACTCCACGTACTGCCGCAACTACGACGGCCACCATCTTTTCAAGATCGCATCCGGTGCCAGTGACTATGACTACAACTGGACGAAGGTGCTCATGAAGAACGTCGGGCAGCGGATGAACGGCCTCTCTCTCCACTACTATACGGTCACGGGCTGGAAAGGGAGCAAAGGTTCGGCCACGCAATTCAATGATGATGACTACTATTGGACGATCGGAAAGTGCCTCGAAATAGAGGATGTGATCCGCAGACACTGCGCTATCATGGATGAAACAGATCCGAAAAAACAGGTCGGACTGATGGTCGACGAGTGGGGAACCTGGTGGGACGAAGAGCCGGGAACCGTCAAAGGCCATCTCTATCAGCAGAACTCGATGCGTGACGCGATCGTTGCGGCGCTGACGCTGAATGTCTTCCAGCGACACACGGACCGCATCCGGATGGCAAACATCGCACAGATCGTCAACGTCTTGCAGTCAATGATCCTCACCGATACGAAAGGTTCGGGGCACATGGTGCTCACGCCTACTTATCACGTATTCAAGATGTATAGCGACTTCCAGGAAGCTACCTATCTCCCGATGGATATCACCTGCGACTCCATGCGTGTGCGCGACAACCGCGTCATCCCTGCCGTGTCGATGTCATCTGCTCGGAAAAGCGACGGCACCATCGTCATCTCGCTTGTCAACACGAGCCTCAACAAGTCACAGGACATGGAGATCAACATCGCCGGAGCAGCTCCCAAAACCTGCACGGGTAACGTTCTGACCTGCTCGGACATCAAGGATTTCAACGACTTTGAACATCCCGACAAGGTCCGTCCGACCGTCTTCAATGGCGGAAAAATCAGCAAAAGCCGCCTGAAAGTCAAGTTACCTGCGAAATCTGTCGTTGTTTTGAATTTAAAATAGTATATTTGCAATAGTTGAAACAACATAACGAATTTCCAATGAATACAATCAATGTGATGAACCATGCAGCCGACAACATCCGCATCCTGGCTGCTTCAATGGTGGAAAAAGCAAACTCCGGCCATCCGGGGGGAGCGATGGGCGGCGCTGATTTCATCAATGTGCTTTTCTCTGAATATCTGGTCTACGATCCCGACCAGCCTCTATGGACCGGCCGCGACCGCTTCTTCCTAGATCCGGGACACATGAGTCCGATGCTCTATGCAGCCTTGACGCTTCAGGGCAAGTTCACGACCGACCAGATACAGCAATTCCGCCAATGGGGTTCACCGTGCCCGGGACACCCGGAATTGGACGTGCTGCACGGCATTGAGAATTCCTCCGGACCGCTCGGACAGGGGCACGCGATGGCCGCCGGAGCAGCTGTGGCCGAGAAATTCCTTGAAGCTCGGCTGGGCAGGACCGTCATGCAGCACCGCATCTTCTGCTATATCAGCGACGGAGCAGTAGAAGAAGAGATCTCGCAAGGCGTGGGCCGCATAGCCGGAACATTGGGTTTGGACAACTTAGTAATGTTCTATGACTCCAACGACATACAGCTCTCCACTGAAACAAAGGTGGTCATGACAGAAGACACAGCTTCCAAGTACCGGGCCTGGAACTGGAATGTGATCGAGATTGACGGCAACGACGTCGAGCAGATCCGTCAGGCCTTAGATGCCGGAATCGCCGAAAACGAGCGTCCGACACTGATCATCGGCAAGACCATCATGGGCAAAGGAGCCTTGAAGGAGGACGGTTCGAGCTATGAGAACAACGTGAAGACGCACGGCGCACCGTTAGGAGGCGAAGCCTATCGCAACACGATCAAGCATCTTGGCGGCGATCCCGAAGCCCCCTTCACAATCTTCGACGACGTGCAGAAGCTTTATGCCGACCGGCAGGAACAGCTGCGCGCCATCGTCAAAGAGCGTCATCAGGCCGAAGCGCAATGGGCGCAGGAAAACCCGGAGAAGAAAGCCCTGATGGACGAATGGTTCTCCGGCAAGGCTCCAAAGGTCGATTGGAGCAAGGTGGAGCAGAAGTCCGGATCGGCCACGCGTGCCGCCTCGGCAGCCTGTCTCGCACAGCTGGCACAGCAAGTGCCTAATATGATATGCTCCAGTGCCGATCTCTCCAACTCCGACAAGACCGACGGCTTCCTGAAACAAACGAAAGCCCTGCAGCGCGGGGACTTCAGCGGCGCCTTCTTCCAGGCTGGTGTGGCAGAGCTGACGATGGCCGATATGTGTATCGGCATGATGCTTCATGGCGGTGTCATCGCAGCAATGGGCACATTCTTCGTATTCTCCGACTACATGAAACCGGCCGTCCGCATGGCCGCCTTGATGCAGGTGCCGGTGAAATTCATATGGTCTCACGATGCCTTCCGCGTCGGCGAGGACGGTCCGACCCATGAACCCGTGGAGCAGGAAGCACAGATCCGGCTCATGGAAAAACTGCAAAATCATGCCGGACAAGACAGCGTGCGCGTGCTCCGTCCCGCCGATGCAGACGAGACGACCGTATGCTGGGCGATGGCCATGGAGAACATGAGCACCCCCACTGCGCTGATCTTCTCCCGTCAGGGAATTGCCTCCCTGCCTGAAGGCAACGACTATGAGCAGGCCCGAAAGGGAGCCTACATCGTGGCCGGAAGCGACGAACAGCCGGACGTGATCCTCGTAGCGAGCGGTTCGGAGGTATCGACACTCGAAGCCGGAGCGGCCCTCCTGCGCAACGACGGCATCAAGGTCCGCGTGGTCAGCGCACCGTCAGAAGGGCTCTTCCGTCTCCAGCCGACAACTTATCAACAGGAAGTGCTGCCCGATGATGTCAAGAAATTCGGCATGACAGCCGGTCTCCCCGTGACCCTCCAGGGCTTGGTGGGCATTGGACCCAACAGCCGCATCTTCGGCATGAAGAGCTTCGGCTTCTCCGCCCCCTATAAGGTGCTGGACGAAAAGTTGGGCTATACCGGCGAGAATGTCTACAACCAGGTGAAGGATTTCCTCAAAGCGTAACCGACACGACACGGCTCCGCCATCATGAAAGAGACCATCATCCACAGTCAAAACTAACCCCGTCTCCCCGCAAGAGCCTGATCCGACAAGCGTATGACAGCCCGTCACAGTGCGAAGACAGCATCCCGGGGAGACGACAAAACGAAATATTATGGTAGTAAAAACAGTTGGACTTGCCTGCGATCATGCAGGCTACCCGTTGAAGCAATTTGTTCTCGATTACCTGAACAAGAAGGGATACCCCGTCAAAGATTTCGGCACCTACAGCGACGAGAGTGTTGACTATCCCGATTTCGCCCATCCGCTGGCCGAAGCAATTGAGAAGGGCGAAGTCTATCCGGGCATTGCCATCTGCGGAAGCGGTGAGGGAATGACCATGACGCTCAACAAGCACAAGGGCGTGCGCGCCGGTCTGGCATGGTGTCAGGACGTCGCCGAACTGATCAGACAGCACAATGATGCCAACGTGCTGGTGATGCCGGGACGCTTCATTGACAACAAGACGGCCGAGAAAATCATGGACCGCTTCTTCAGTGCCTCTTTTGAGGGTGGACGGCATGAGCGCCGCGTGAAGAAGATCGCACTCTCCACGGACACCGACAACCAGTAGACTGTCCCAGATCAGAAATCCCGAAGCATCGCAAGACCTTCGGGATTTCTTTTTTGAAAGCCCCGGCCTGAAACCGAAGCTACACGCCGCAGCGGTCGGACAACATTCTGCTCCTTTGCTGAAAAACCACTTGTCATAGCTTCGAAACCTGCGAGCGAGACAAACAGAGAAACGGGCTCAATCCCCCATTCCACCGCCCTTTCCGGAGCATCTCACACACCCGCCCGGAACACACGTCTGACATGGCCGGCACGGAGCTATCCTCCGGACGGTCAAAAGCTGTCATATGGGCGGCCCAAAGGATAGCTCCGGGCGGCCTAAAGCTATGCTTTGCGTCAGTCTCCTTTATGCGCTCCCAAAACGAGCTGTTTCCAATGGCTCCGACACCTCATATTTCGACCTTCCCGCCCCTTTCTTTCCGCTTCACCTGTAGCTTTTTTTTTCAATGCCAAGATACGAAAAATCCCCGCCGTCCATGGTGAGACAGCGGGGAGCGGAAAAACAATTTTCAGGTACGGCACTTACTTGTAGATAGGTCCGAAGTTCTGACATGCACGATAGTCCTGACCCTCCTTGTCCATGCCGAAAGCATTCCAGGCAGACGGCCGGAAGATCTCAGCGTCAGGCACATTATGCATGCAGACCGGGATGCGGAGCATGCTGGCGAGCGTGATGAGGTCGGCTCCGATGTGCCCATAGGCGATGGCGCCGTGGTTGGCACCCCAGCAGTTCATCACGGAGTAGACATCCTTGAAGGCGTCCTTCGACGGATCCAGACGCGGCGCAAACCAAGTGGTCGGCCAAGTCTTGTCCGTACGCTTGTTGAGCACATCGTGCACCTCTGGATCCAAGTCGATTGTCCAGCCTTCTGCCAATTGGAGTACAGGCCCCAGACCTTTGACCAAGTTGATGCGCATCATCGTCATCGGCATGCCGCCGCGTGTGAGGAAGTTGCTCGAAAAGCCTCCGCCGCGGAAGTAACCACGATCGGCGGGATACCAGTTGGTTGCTTTCAGGCAGGCCTCGATATCCTGTTCGGTGAGCTCCCACGGTGTCTTGAGAATCGGATTGCCGTCCTTGTCGCTCACAGCACCCGTGGCATCGAGCGTCGTAGCACCACTGTTGATCAAATGGATGAATCCATTGGCAGCCGGACCTGTAAGATCCTTACCGGTCACACGCTTGACAGCAGCCGGGCTCCAATAAGTCCGGATGTCGGAGAACATCACACCCCGGTTGGTCAGCAGATGACCGAAGAGCATCGCGACACCGTTGAGCGAGTCGTTTTCAGTAGCCAACGTGCGTGCCTCACGGGGTCCGTTCCAGTCGAATGACGTACACATCATGGCCTCGGGAAAGTCAAAATTGGGCAAGTAATCCGTCCACTGTCGCTGTCCCTGCACGCCTCCGAGAATCGCATTGTGACCCAACGCCTCCTCCTTGAAGCCCAGTTCTTCAAGCTTCGGATTGCCATACATCAAGTCATTGATGATCAGCATGTTCTTGACTGTGAACTCCCAGTCCTTGTCCTTCTCTTCTCTCGACTTCACATTCTGCGGCATATTGTAGTCCTGACCTTCGTTCACCTTGCAGTATTTCTCCACCCAAGCCATGGCTTTCTGATACTCTTCGTGATCGTAGATGCCCAGTTCGACGCGACGCAGAATCTCTACGAGATCCACATATTCATTGCGAATGCCTAAGTAATCCTGGAAGAAGTCGGGATCGATGGTACTTCCTGCGATGCCCATACACGGTCCGCCCATGCTGAGGTAGCTCTTTCCGCGCATCGTGGCGACGGCTTGCGCAGCCCGTGCAAAGCGCAGGATCTTCTGCGAGACATCTTCCGGAATGGTGTTGTCAGTCACATCCTGCACGTCATGGCCATAGATGCCGAAAGTCGGGAGACCCTTCTGGGCATAGGCAGCCAGCACGGCAGCCAAGTAGACTGCGCCCGGACGCTCCGTGCCGTTGAATCCCCAGACGGCCTTGGGGTAATAAGGATTCATGTCCATTGTCTCGGCTCCATAACACCAGCAGGATGTGACACTGATCGAAGAGCCTACCCCCTCGCGCTCAAACTTCGCGGCGCAGGCAGCGGCCTCGGCCACTCTGCCGATCGTTCCGTCGGCAATCACGCACTCCACGGGCGAACCGTCTCCGTTGCGCAGGTTGCTGCTTATCAGCTCGGCCACAGCCTTCGCCAAGTTCATAGTTTTCTCTTCCAAACTCTCGCGCACGCCACCCTGACGCCCATCGATGATGGGACGGATGCCGATTTTAGGATAATTCTGTTTCATAGTCAGCAATTAATTAGTTAAACGATTAGTATTTGTGATTTTTAAAAGATAGGTCAAGAAGAAACCCACGACGAAAATGACCATCGTACCCAGCACGATCGCCAAGTATTCATGGACATGAATGCCCGGCAGACCAAGCGGTTCGGCCAGCGAAATCCATGCAATGACGATCACGCCGCATGTCACTGCCACGATCGCATGGATCTTTCCGGCTCTGCGGGCACAATAGCCCAAGAGGAACAGACCTAGCATCCCGCCGCTGAAAATGGAACTCAGCGTCCACCAGGCATCAATGATGCTTTCCACACTCAGCATGGCAATGGCCACGATGATGCCCAAGACACCGACGCCGATGCTGGATCCCTTGAGCACGAGAACATCTCTGCGGTCGCTGTGCACCTTTGTGAAGGGTTTCACGTAGTCGGTCAGAATGATGGTCGAAGCACTCGTGATGCTGGTCGCCACCGTGCTCATGCCGGCCGCAAAGATCGACGCAATGAGGAGTCCACGCAGTCCGACGGGCAGCCCGTTGACAATAAAGTAAGGGAAAACATAATCGGGTTTGGCGGCAATAGCTGCCGGGAGCAGGCCGGGGTGGATCGTGTAGTAGGAATAAAGTGCCGTTCCGATCAGGAAGAAAAGTGCCGAGACGGGGATGAACAGGTAGCCTCCGAACAAGGCGGAGAAGCGGGCAGCCTTCATGTCCTTGGCCGTATGATAGCGCTGGACATAGTTCTGGTCGATGCCATAGTTCTGCAGATTGATGAATATACCATAGATCAGGCAAATCCAGAAGGTGCTTGTCGTCAACTCGCCGCTGAAGGATCCCAAGGAGAACTTATTGCCTTCGGGCGAATGGATGGCCAGTTCGAAGAGCTGACCGGGTCCTTCAGGCATGTTTACAAACAGCAGGATCAGACAGAACAGCGCGCCGGCGATGAGGATGAAGCCCTGGATTGCATCCGTCCAAATGACAGCCTTGATGCCGCCCAGCATGGAATAGATGATGATGGCCACACTGGTTGCGATGATCACTGCATGGATGTTCCACCCCATCAGAATATACATCGGAACCGCAAGGAGATAAAGGATCGAGCCCATCCGCGCGATCTGAGTCAGCAGATAGCAGGCTGAGGCATAGATACGTGCCCACACTCCGAAGCGCTCCTCTAAGAAGGCGTAGGCCGAGACACTGCCGCTGCCACGGTAGAAAGGTACAAAGTATTTCGCCGCAAAATAAGAGGCGATGGGAATGGAGAGACTGAAGACGAAGGCATTCCAATTGCCTGCGAACGCCTTACCGGGATAACCGATGTAGCTGATGGAGCTTACGTAGGTGGCAAAAATAGACATTCCGACTAACCAACCGGGCAAAGAGTGACTGGCGGAGGTTAACTCTTCGGCCGACGCACCACGCTTCCAGAACGAACATCCAAAGACTACGACACCTGCGGTGAACAGTAGAAATATGACAAAATCAATGGTGTTCATTTAAAAAAGCAGTTTTCCGTCCTGAATAGGCAATGCCTCTAAGGCGGCCTGAATCTTCATCCGTTCGGGCTGATTGAACTTATAGAAAGGCGGAGCCACATAATCATCCTTGATGACTCCTAATATAGAGAGGGCGCACTTGAGTCCTTTCAGATAGCTCGAACCATGCCGGCCGACCGTGTAGATTGTATCGCTGATCTGCATGATGAACTGCTGCAGACGGTTCACACGCGCTAAATCGCCCTGGCGGGCGGCATCAAACATAGCCACATAGAGCTCCGGAAACATGTTCGCACCACCGTTGATGCCGCCGTGGGCTCCCATCAGGACGCATTGGGCGGTCATCTCTTCCGGACCGCAAAGCATCGCGAAGTCGGGGCGCGAGCGCATCTTCCACATCACAGTCTGAAAATATGTGCCATTGGCAGAACTGTCCTTGAAGCCCAACACACGCGGATTGGCTGCGAGACGAGCCACTGTCGAAGGCGCAAAACTGACCTTCACATGGCTGGGCATGTTGTAAAGATAAAGCGGCAAGGGCAGCTGCGGGATGAGATCTTCATAAAATTCGGCGAGCTCGGGTTGTCCCGTGGCAGCATAATAAGGCGGTGCCGAGACGACCGCAGTAGCCCCGCAGTCGGCAGCCTTGCCAGCTAACCTGATGCTTTCGACGATACTCGTATCCGAGATACATACCAACAGAGGCAGCCGCCCGTTATTGATCCGGCATGATTCGCGTATCATCTGATAGCGCAGGTCATAGCTCAGGCTCTGCTCCTCGCCTGTCGTGCCGAGCACAAACAATCCATTCACCCCTCCTGATATCAGATGTTCGATTAGATTTTCCAAGCTCTCAACGTCGAGCGTCTCACTGTCTTTCAAAGGCGTCACCAACGGTGGGATGATTCCACTCAATGGCACTTGATTTAAGTCAGTCATGATTTGCAGTTTGTTGTTTTGATTTGTTCAGTCTATAGAATGGGTGAGCGGCAGATCTTCAAGATCTGTCCGGCTCACTCTCAACGCCCACATGGTCGGGCAAATGGAATTGGTAGCTCTTGTTGAAGACATCCTTTACCTTGTTGATTTCAACGAAGGTCGTGCCTCCGCCCTCACCGAAGCTACCGCTCAAGTAGGCAATCTTGTCATCCGGAGCAACGTAGCCTTTCTGGCGGAGCATACGCAGGGCGGCATAAAAGACGGCCTGTCCGGTGATCTGCTCTTTCTGATAGACAGGGATGACGCCATAAGAGAGGTTTAGCCAGCGCTGTGTTTTCTCCTTGTAACATATTGCCAAGACGGGGACGGGGCCACGGAAAGAAGACAGAGCACGTGCCGTTCGGCCTGTCTCGCTGTCGGTGATGATGCCCTTAACTCCCAATCTCTTTGTGGCATCAATGGCTGTCTGGGCCAAGAAAAGTCGCTGTTCCATCTCTTTGCAGCCTTCCAAGGGATCGATATCATTGGCTGTCAGTTTGTCCCGTTCGGCCTGCTCGGCGATGCGGGCCATTGTCTGGACGGCCTCAACGGGATACTTTCCACTGGCTGTCTCACCACTGAGCATGAGCGCATCGGTGCGATAGAAGATGGCATTGGCGATGTCTGTCACTTCCGCACGTGTGGGGCGCGGATTGTCAATCATCGTATGGAGCATCTGGGTTGCCACGATCACGGGTTTCTGACGCTGCACGCACATGCGGATAATGCGTCGCTGGATGCCCGGAATGGTCTCGATCGGGACTTCGATCCCTAAATCGCCGCGGGCGATCATGATGCCATAGGAGGCGTCGATGATCTCTTCTATGTTGTCCACACCTTCCTGATTCTCGATCTTGGAGATGATTTTGATATCGCTGTTGTGCTCGTCGAGCATCTTCTGGACCGCCTTCACGTCGGCAGCAGATCGCACGAAGGAATGGGCGATGAAATCAAGATCCAGCTCGATGGCAAGCATGATGTTGCGCTTGTCTTTCTCTGTCAGGGTCGGCAAGTCTATGTGTTCGCCCGGCACATTGACGCTTTTATGGGCGCCGAGCACGCCGTCGTTCTGCACCTGCGCCACTAACATGGGCCCGTTGTTCTCCAGCACCTTCATGTCGAGCGCTCCGTCATCGAACAGCATGTCGTCTCCGACCTTCACATCGCGCGTGATATCGACATAGGAAAGGTTGATGATGTCATGTGAGGATTCCATTTCCGGGCGTCCGAAGATTTTGACTACGTCGCCGGTTTTATATCTGATGGGCTCCGAAACGCCTGTTGTGCGGACTTCAGGACCCTTTGTGTCAATCATTAATGCGATATGTGGCGACACCGCACGGACGTTCTTGACGATTTCGCGGATGCCTTCTTCGGTGGCATGGGCCGTGTTCATGCGAACGACATTCATCCCGGCGAAGAACAATTTACGGATAAAATCGACGTCACAACGGCGATCACTGATGGAGGCAACGATCTTTGTCTGTTTCATTACATTATATATTATATGTTTACCATATCGTTATCTTTGCCGCAGGAATTTGATTTCGGCGGCAGTCAAGTGGGCAGACTCAGGATGCCTGCTTGTCAACGGGCTTTCGAAGCTGTCTTTCCGCGGCTGGCATCTGTCATCCATCCTACCGGATGATTGAGCTCCAGCAACTGATCCTCCGTCAGTCTGAGCTTGGCGCGGAGGGCTTCCGTGTTCATCCCACGGCGTGCCACTGTGCCTAATCCCAATGCCGCGGAGGCCAAATAGATGTTCTGCGACACATAGCCGACATCCATATGGCCGAATATGGCACCCGATCCGCGCTTGCCGAACTTGGCCTGATTGCTGACCAGCACCAACATGACGGGGGCCTTGGCGACAGCTGTCTGGCGGTCGGCCACATCACTCCGCAAGTCTTCCTCCGTGATCCTGACGAGGCGGTTGTCAGCTGGGGTCCATAAGAAAGCACCGTCCGACTTGCAGACATAGATCTGGATGTCCTGCGCATTGATGGCCGAGGCTGCAGTGATCTTCCCTTCTGCAGGCCGGCTGATGCCCGCGGCGGCCCACAAGAGGTTGGAAAGCGTCGCGTTGTCAATATCTTTTTCGGCATAGCTACGAACGGACTTGCGGTTCCGGAGGGCGTCATAGAGTGACATCTTCACGCCGAGATTCGGTTTCGGCAACTGTATTTTCGTCTGCGCCAGGGCGCTCATACCGATCAGGAACGAGGCACCCAATAAGATCATCTTTTTCATGTTGGCCTATATCATTTGCTGATTGTCTTTTTCATTGCAAATATACTTCATTTTCTGAAGAAACCAAAGCAAAACCAATGAAATTATTCTTCGAAAGGAAGATATCCCTCTTCCCATTGCGGGAATCGGTCGGTGGCGGACGAAGACGGATTGGTCACGGAAAGCCCGATGAGCCTCACGGGGTGGAGGAATGAATAGTCGACCTGACGGAGGAGCTGCTTGGCGAGGGGTAGAATCTGCTCCTTTGTCCGGAGCACCTGCCTTTGGGTCAGGCTACGGGTGATCTGCGTGAAGTCGGCAAACTTGACCTTCAGCACCAAGGTCTTTCCTTCGAATCCGGCTTTCTGCAGCCGTTGGACAAGCTCGAGGGTGATATGATAGAGCTCGATGATCACTGCTGCCTGCGTGGATATATCCTCCCGGAACGTGCGCTCGCATCCTACGGACTTCCTGACCCATGTCGGCTCGACCGGCCGGTCATCCATTCCGCGGGCGAAATCATAATAGACTCGCCCCACCTTACCGAAGACCTTCTCGAGGTGCTGCCGTGAACAGTCGCGCAACTGG
This sequence comes from uncultured Prevotella sp., assembly GCA_900317545.1. Classification (GTDB taxonomy): domain Bacteria; phylum Bacteroidota; class Bacteroidia; order Bacteroidales; family Bacteroidaceae; genus Prevotella. The sequence goes on from ONHE01000011.1 coordinate 12,647, forward strand.
GCGCCCGTAAAGATGCCCATTCTGTGCATCCGGTCGGCCGTCTTCGGCCCTACAGCCCAGAAATCCTCCACGGGCAGCCGGGCCAGAAACGCGTCCGCCTTGTCGGGATGGATCACGCAGAGCCCGTCGGGCTTACGATAATCGGAGGCTATCTTGGCTAAGAACTTGTTATAGGAGACACCGGCCGAAGCCGTCAGATGCAGCTCTTCCCGGATGCGGCTGCGTATCTCCTTAGCGATGTCGACAGCCATGTCCATGGCACGCTTGTTGTCCGTCACATCGAGAAAAGCCTCGTCGATGGACAAAGGCTCGATCAAGTCGGTGTAATCCTGGAAGATCCGATGCACCTCAGCCGACACCTCGCGATAGTGGTGATGGCGGACCGGCACGATGATCAGCTGCGGACAGAGCCGCTTAGCAATCTGGATGGACTGCGCGGAATGTACGCCGAACCTGCGGGCTTCATAACTTGCCGTGGTGACAATACCGCGCTCGGTGTCAAACCCAACAGCTATCGGCTTTCCACGGAGCGAGGGATCATCGCGTTGTTCCACCGAAGCGAAGAAGGCGTCCATATCTACGTGTATGATTTTTCGCAGCTCTTTCATCCAAGCAAAGATAGCAAAATTAATCCGAAACTCGCAACTTTTCCTCTTATTATCCTCCTATCTGTCATTGATCATGGCAGAATATGTGCCGCCGGCATGATCAGCAGCAAGCCCTTTCCGACATGATCAAACATGCAGAACCGCAGCGCATCGAAGGCGCAGAGACACAGTTCGCATAGCATAAGGAAGAAGACGGCCCCAACAACGCCCGGAGCCAGAAGCACCGGACAGCCAAGTATGACCGCTTGAAACCCGGTGGGACCGACCAGCCGATGCATCTTGCTCCACACGATCTAAAGATGAAGGAAATGCAGAAGATGACTGTCATCAATACCGAATCCATTTCATTGATTTTATCTTGACATTTCCTCCGAAGTCGAGGCCATGCAGTCAGTGACTCGGAAACCACCTCCGTCTGGTCCCTGTTTCCCTTTCGGCAGAGCCGGTTGAAACCTCCCGTCCGACCACAGGATAGCAGTGCCCGGCGCGGAGCTATCCTTTCGACCGCCAAGAGCTATCATATCGGCGGCCAAGAGCTATGCTCCGGGCAGCCCAAAGCTATCGTTTACGCCAGCTCGAAATTCAATACGAACAACTTACTGTGTATCAACGTGTTACAAAAACATCCATAGTTGTCAGAAAAGCATCGTTTCGCGCCCGGACCAGACGCTTTTTCCGGTCAAGCTTCCTCTGCCCGTCTTTGCAGGCTGATCTGTGATCCGGTCTTAACAGACCACGTTTTTGGCACTGATATTTGCGTCAAATAACAGAATAATATTTTACAAACAGCAAGATCACTTTCAGTCCTCCAAAGGTCCTAAAAGCGACAAGCAGACTTCTAAACGGTTGACAATTAGGTAGTTCTGCAAGATTTTCGAGCTCTTTATCGTAAAAAAAAGGAAATAAATTTTCTATTCACGTAAAAAACTCGTATATTTGCAAGACCAAATGTATGATAAAGTAAAATAACGCAACATTTTAAAACGAACATCAAAATGACTAAATCTGACATCATCAGCGAGATAACAGCCAACACCGGCGTGTCAAAAAAGGAAGTGACAGCCGTCGTTGAAAGCTTCATGGAAGCAGTCAAGGACAGCCTGATCGAGCGCAAAGAGAATGTCTATCTCCGCGGCTTCGGCAGCTTCATCATCAAGCACCGCGCCGCCAAGACCGCCCGCAATATCACCAAGAATACAACGATCATGATCGAGGCTCATGACCTGCCGAGCTTCAAGCCGGCTAAAAGTTTTGTCATGCAGATGAAGAATAACGATTGAACAAAACGTATTAACATCATACAATAAACATTTTAAATTCACACAGCTATGCCAAACGGTAAGAAAAAAAAGGGCCACAAGATGGCTACGCATAAGCGTAAAAAGAGATTAAGGAAGAACAGACATAAGAGCAAATAATAGCTCAAACAGTCGTGTTTGGACTGAAGGGCGTGTCAAAGCATCCGTCAGGGATCTCTTGACAGGCCCTTATTTTTAAGTTAAAATAATAAGGAAATGACCAGCGAAGTTGTAATTGACGTTCAACAGAAACAAATCTCGATTGCCCTGCTGGAAAACAAGAACTTAGTAGAGTATCAGAACGAGCCGAGATCGGCTTCCTTTTCTGTTGGCAACATCTATGTTGCAAAAGTGAAAAAACTGATGCCAGGACTGAATGCTTGCTTCGTAGATGTTGGTTATGAGCGCGATGCCTTTCTTCATTATCTTGACTTAGGAAGTCAATTTAACTCTTATGAAAAGTACCTGAAACAGGTACAGAGCGACAGAAAGAAACTTTATCCCTTTTCAAAAGCATCCAGGCTCCCTGACCTGAAAAAAGATGGAAGCGTGCAACAGACATTGCAGGTTGGCCAGGAAGTAATGGTGCAGATCGTCAAAGAACCTATTTCGACCAAGGGGCCGCGATTGACAGGAGAACTCAGTTTTGCGGGACGCTTCCTGGTCCTCATTCCATTCGGAGATAAAGTTTCAGTTTCTTCAAAGATTAAAAACGGTGAAGAGCGGGCGCGTCTCAAGCAACTCATCAACAGTATCAAGCCCAAAAACTGCGGCGTCATCGTAAGGACCGTCGCCGAAGGCAAACGAGTCGTCGAACTGGATGCTGAAATGAAGGTGCTGAATCAACGCTGGGAAGATGCCGTCACAAAAGTACAGAAGACCCAAAAACGTCCACAGCTCATTTTCGAGGAAACCAGTAGAGCCGTCGCCTTGTTGCGCGACCTCTTCAATCCGAGTTATGAGAACATTTATGTGAATGACGAAAACGTCTTCAAGGAAGTCAAGGAGTATGTCTCACTGATAGCGCCGGAGAAAGCGAATATCGTGAAACTCTACAACGGCAAGGTGCCCATCTTTGACAACTTCAACGTGACGAAGCAGATCAAGTCCAGCTTCGGCAAAACCATCAACTACAAGCACGGAGCCTATCTGATCATCGAGCATACGGAAGCCCTGCATGTCGTCGATGTCAACAGCGGAAACCGGGCACGCTCAGAGAACGGACAGGAAGCCAATGCGCTTGATGTCAATCTCGGCGCAGCTGATGAGTTGGCACGCCAGTTACGGTTACGGGATATGGGAGGAATCATCGTAGTCGACTTCATCGACATGAATCTGGCAGAAGACAGGCAGATGCTCTACGAGCGAATGTGCAAGAACATGCAGAAGGATCGTGCCAGACACAACATCCTGCCGTTAAGCAAGTTCGGTCTGATGCAGATCACCCGCCAACGCGTTCGGCCAGCTATGGACGTCAATGTTGAAGAAAACTGTCCTACATGTTTCGGGACTGGAAAGATCAAATCCAGCATCCTTTTCACTGATCAGCTTGAAGGGAAAATTGACCGACTAGTCAATAAGATCGGCATTAAGAAGTTTTATCTGCACATCCACCCCTATGTCGCGGCCTATATCAATCAAGGAGTCGTCTCTCTGAAGCGAAAATGGCAAGTGAAATACGGATTGGGCGTGCACGTGGTTCCATCTCAGAAATTAGCCTTTCTGCAATACGAGTTTTACGATGCTAAAGGCGAGTTCATCGATATGAAAGAAGAGATAGAAACAAAATGACATCAAAGCGGCGGATGAAGCGTTCTGAAGAAAGAACATTCATCCGCCGCTTTCAATAATCAACAGCAATCCGTGATCGGCTGATCATCAATCAGCCTGTCCCTTACATCATTATTTATAAGGCGAACAGACAACTACGAGTCGGCTATTGGACAACTTTAAACCTTACTCTAAACATGCGTTCCTTCTCGTCCCAGTTCGTCCCAAGCAATTCGAAACGCCCTATCTGAGACGTGGAGCGCACATGTCGGCCAATGCAAGGACAGACATCAAAGTCACCGATACGCACTAAACGGATCGTATCAGAAACATCTTCCGGGAGCCGATCAATCTTGATGCCTTCGGGGAGATCATCCTTATGGACATATTCAAACGTCACCGGCAGGTCGGCTTCAATCAACTCGTTCATCCTACGCTCAATTTCCTTCTCCTCTTGACGCGTCGGCTTGTGATCCAAGCGATAGCTGATCTTGCTCTTCTTGCGCTCAATATGTGCGTTTCGGCTACGCTCACAGCCAAACAGCTGAATCATCACCTGATTAAGCAGATGCTCTGCCGTGTGGGCGGGCGGGAACTCCTCCTTGTTATGATCATTGAAGATCACGTCTTTTACTGCCATCTTGGTATTGAATTTTATAATCCTTCCCGTGAAGGGACGTATTTCTAACTGTATCGTTTCATCACGTTTCAATTCCAGATTCTGCTGATCACCAGTGAGCAGGTCAACCGCCTCCACCGTCTTCTCCGGCATTTCCAGATAATCAAAAGCATGAGCCGGAATACGCACATCGACATTCACACGATCGGAAGAGAAGTTTACGACCACAAGCAATACATCATCCCGGTACTTGCGAAGAAACGCGAACTGATGCCGCGGATTAAATTGCCACGACTGGGGATTGGCGTATGTCAGATCGAAAAACGCTCCCTCGCCCACCGCCTTCTCGCGATTGGCGATGCGTAAGATCTGCTGATATTTCAGTGCAAGCTGCTTCTCTTCCGTCGAAAGATGTGATCTGTCGAAGTAACCCCTATACAACGTCTCCAACGCCCAGTAGTCGAAGATCGTCGTCCTGCCGTCTCTACCGCTGAAACCTTCCTCATCCATCCCAGGCTCACCATACTCCTGACCAGCGTAGATCATGAAAGGATTGCGCAGCATGAGCGAACATGCGATGACGCCAGGTATGGCCTTGAAGCCGCTACCACAAAAGAAGTCGGACGCAATACGCTGTTCATCGTGGTTTTCAAGGAAATATAGCATATGGTCAAGGATCTCCCCGACGTTCTGCCACTGGTATGTGATGGACGCAGCCGATCGTTCTCCACGAATGACAGCACGCACACAGTCGTACATGCCGACCTTATCGTAGAGGTAGTCAAAGCCACTTTCGATATACGAACGATACAGGGACGGATCGTAGACCTCGCCTATGAAACTCACGTCCGGATAACGTTCCTTGACAATGCGTGTCGCATAGGCCCAGAAAGCCTGTGGTACCATCTCCGCCATGTCACACCGAAAGCCGTCGACATGCATGGAGGCCCAGAAGAGAAGGATATCTGTCATCTTGGTCCATGTGTCAGGCACAGGATCAAAATGACAGGAACGACCGTTGGTATAGTCTATTCCGTAGTTCAGTTTGACGGTCTCAAACCAATCGCTATACCCCGGACGGTTGTCAAATCGGTCATTGCCCGTAGCTTTGGCCGGCATCTCTTCATAGGTGCCTTTATCAAAATAGGGATCAAAAGGAACGCCCGGACAATAATAGAAGTTATTGTCAGGGGAAAACGCAACGTCGGTACGGTCATCCTCTCCTAAGTCTTTCACGCCGGCAGGTTTGCAGACTGAGTGATACTGACGGGCCACATGATTTGGCACGAAGTCAATGATGACTTTCATGCCGACCTCATGCGTCCGGTCCACAAGTTCTCTGAACTCTTCCATCCGATCTGCTATACTGACGGCAAGATCCGGGTCCACGTCATAATAATCTGTGATCGCGTAAGGTGATCCGGCCTTTCCTTTGACAATGGAAGGATTCTGCAGCGGCAGCCCGGCAGCCGAATAATCGGTCGTCGTGGCATGTCTGATCACGCCGGTATACCATATATGGGTCACGCCCATGTGATGGATGCGGCGCAATGTCGCATAATCGAAGTCACGCATCTTGCCTACCCCGTTCTCCATTAGGCTCCCGTTCTTCTTGCGAGTGAGGTTTCTGTTGCCGAAAAGTCGTGGCAGGACTTGGTAGATAATGATCTTCTTATTCAATTCCGTGTGCTATTACCTGCTTGTCAATGCGTCCTATCATTCCTTGAAGAGCCTTTCCTGGGCCACACTCCGTGAAGTCGTCGGCTCCGTCGGCAATCATGTTCTGCACGGAAGAGGTCCAACGCACAGGGCTCGTCAACTGTGCGATGAGGTTCTGCTTGATCTCAGTGGCATCGGTATGAGGCATCCCGTCAACATTCTGATAGACCGGACACAGCGGGCTCTTGACACTTGTCTGCTCGATGGCAGCCTGCAGTTCCTCCTTGGCGAGCTGCATCAGGGGGGAGTGGAAGGCACCTCCGACTTTCAGGGGCAATGCACGCTTGGCGCCTGCAGCCTTCAACTTTTCGCAGGCCTCATTCACTGCGTCAACCGTACCCGATATCACTAACTGGCCCGGACAGTTGTAGTTGGCAGCCACGACGGTTTTGTCAGCGGTGCTGACTTCGCTGCAGATCTCCTCGACCTGCTCATCCGGCAGTCCTATAATGGCAGCCATGGTCCCGGGATTGGCCTCACAGGCTTTCTGCATGGCATTGGCTCGGGCTGCCACAAGACGAAGCCCGTCCTCGAAGCTCAAGGCTCCGGCTGCCACCAAGGCTGAGAATTCTCCCAATGAATGGCCTGCTACCATGGCTGGCTTGAAAGCTTCGCCCATGCAAAGTGCGGAGATCACGCTATGAAGAAATACGGCCGGCTGGGTGACATTGGTCTGTTTCAGGGCTTCATCCGTACCGGCAAACATGATGTCAGTGATCTTGAAGCCGAGTATATCGTCTGCTTTGTCGAAGAGTTCTTTTGCCGATGGATTACTGTCATAAAGATCCTTGCCCATCCCTACGAACTGGGAGCCTTGGCCGGGAAATACAAATGCTTTCATTTCTTGTTAATTTTGTGATTAATTGATCTGGTCAAAGGACGGGGGAAGACCCGTATTTGACATGTTTGCAAAGATACAAAAAAATCAGGAATTATATTCTTTTGGGACGTAATAGTTTTGTTCCTTCGCTGGTTCTGTCAAGATCTACACACAAAAAAATCCCAATCATCACAAGGATGAAAGGGATTTTAAGTAGATTTGCTTTACAGTGCAAATATTCGACACTTAACAACTTGCTGGACAAGTATTAAGGCCTTTGTCTTATTCTGCTGTCGGCGCTTCCTCCTCTGCAGCAGCTGTTTCCTCTGCTGGAGCTTCGACTTTCGGCTCTGCCTCAACAGTCTCTGCCTTCTCTTCTGCCTTAGTATCGGCCGGAGCGTTTTCTGCTACAACCCGTATAGGGAGCTTCACTTCAACGCCTTTGAAGAAATGGATGGTTGCTTCGAAGTCACCTACTTTCTTGATATCGTGCATGGTGATGATCTTGCGATCAATATCGAAACCTTTCTTCTGCAGTTCTTCTGCCACGATGTTGGCGTTGACAGATCCGTAGGTTACGCCTGTGGCGCTGACCTTAGCGGAGATTTCAAGCACGAGATCCTTCAAAGCCTCTGCGCGCTTCTCGGCTGCGGTCCTCAGCACCTCGATCTTATGAGCCTGCTGTTTCAGGTTCTCTGCGAGCTGTTTCTTGGCTGCGGGTGAAGCGATCACGCCTTTCTGCTTGGGGATCAGGTAGTTGCGGCCGTAACCGCTCTTCACATTGACGATATCGTTCTTGTATCCTAATCCGATAATATCTTCTTTCAGTATAATTTCCATTGTGTTTCCTCCTTCGTTATTACTTCATCAAGTCTGTTACATAAGGAAGCAGCGCAATCTGGCGTGCACGTTTGATAGCCTGAGCCACACGACGTTGATACTTCAGAGAAGTGCCGGTGATGCGGCGCGGAAGAATTTTTCCCTGCTCGTTCAAGAATTTCTTGAGGAACTCTGGGTCCTTATAATCGATATACTTGATGCCACTCTTCTTAAAGCGGCAATACTTTTTCTTCTTCGTATCAATCGAAGGAGCGGTCAAGTAACGGATCTCCGAATTTTTCTGCTCTGCCATGATTATGCCTCCTCTTTTTTAGCATACTTTCCGCGGCGCTTCTCTGCGTACTGCGCTGCATACTTGTCCAATTTAACTGTCATGTAACGGATCACTTTCTCATCACGGCGATAGCCGGTCTCGAGCCTGTCGATCACTGTCGGCTCTGCCTTGAACTCAAACAGGCAGTAGAATCCTGAAGTCTTCTTCTGGATCGTGTAAGCCAACTTCTTAAGTCCCCAGGCCTCTTCGTTCAAGATCTCTGCTCCGTTGTCAGTGAGCAGCTTTCTGAATTTAGCGACCGTTTCCTTCATCTGGTCATCAGATAAAACGGGAGTCAAAATGAAAACGGTTTCGTACTGAATCATACTACTTAATGAAATTTATTTGATGTGTATTTTGCAAAAATGCGGTGCAAAATTACGACTTTTTTTTGGTCTGACAAAATAAAATAGTAAATTTGCGGCTGCAAATGAGAAAATATTCGCGATATATAGGTCTGCCGTTCGTTTATGCCGGAGTTACCACCCTGGCTTTGGCCTTCATTTTTAACGTCACTGACAGCAATGCAGTGCTTTTCACGGGGCTGCTTCTTATCCTCGTCGGAACCGTAGGCTTCATCATCAACACGAAGAAAACATCAAAGTATTGATTATCACCTTGTTGCGCCGATTCAACCATTCCCGCGAAACGGATGATAATTATGGCCGGGCGAAAGCTATGCTTTGGGCGGCCAAGAGCTATCCTTTAGGCGGCCAAGAGCTATGCTTTGGGCGGCCGAAAGCATAGCTCCGCGCCGGCCGGAGAAACGGTCCGCAGAAAGAAGCGGATAAGTATTTATCAATCAAAGGGTTTCACAGAACTTGGCGAAGCCATGATTTTCTGAGGGAACGGCTCTCCACCGATGAAGCGGAAAAGCATCCTCCGGATGGGCTTGGTGGCGGTCCGGAGGAGCCTCCCATAACCTCTCCGACAGGAGGGGAACTGTTGCGGGATGAGCAATTACCTCACACAGGTCTTCCTTCAAGACGGCTTGCGAATGACAAACGGACGGTAGGGAGATCTCGAATGGCAATTCACGGAAATGAAAACAGGGACACCAGATTTTGCATCCGATGTCCCTTCATTTCGTTCGTCACGGCGACGCTGCCGGCTATTCTTCTTCCGGCGTGATCAGCTTGTATCCTTTGCCGTGAATGTTGATGATCTCTATCTGGTCGTCATCCTTCAGATGCTTGCGCAACTTGGTGATATATACGTCCATCGAACGTGCGTTGAAGTAGTTGTCATCTATCCAGATGGTCTTCAGAGCGAAGTCACGTTGGAGGATCTCATTACGATGCGAGCACAGCAAGGCCAGCAGTTCGTTCTCCTTGGTGGTCAGCTTCGTCTGCTTGTCTCCGATGACGAGCAACTGCTTCTGGGTGTCGAAGGTGAAGCGTCCGATGCGATAGACCGTCGACTCCTTGTTCTTCTTGCCGCGCACGCGACGCAGGATGGCCTCTACACGGAACACGAGTTCTTCCATCGAAAACGGCTTGGTGATGTAGTCGTCTGCACCCAACTTGAAGCCTTCGAGTATGTCATCCTTCAGCGTCTTTGCCGTCAGGAAGATGATCGGCATCTCCGCGTTGGCCTGGCGGATTTCCTGCGCCAGGGTAAATCCATCCTTCTTGGGCATCATGACGTCGAGCACACAGATGTCATATTTGCTCTTCAGAAACTCCTTATAACCGGCCTCGCCGTCGGGGCACAATGTTGCCTGATAGCCTTTGGCCTGCAGATACTCACGCAAAAGCATTCCGAGGTTCTCGTCATCCTCGCAAAGCAAGATCTTTAATTTCTCATCCATAATCTATATGCTTTAGTTAATAATAATTCATTCATTGTCGTTCAATCTTTGATCACGGGCAACTTGATGGTGAACTTCGTGCCTTTTCCGAACTCACTGTCTACACGAATCTCTCCATTATGCAGGTCGACGATCTTCTTCACGTAAGCCAGCCCGAGTCCGAATCCCTTTGCATCATGGACGTTACCGGTGTGCACGCGGTAGAACTTGTCGAATATCTTCTTCTGATTTTCCTTCTTGATGCCGAGCCCCGTATCGCGGACCGAGAGGTAGAGGTAGTCATCATCATTCCAAGTCTTCAGATACACGTTGAGCGGTTGGTCCTGCTTGCGATACTTGACAGCATTGTCCAGCAGATTGAAGATCATGTTCTGGAAGTGCATCTCGTCCACATAGATGGCCGAGTCGACGGCTTCGATATCCGTATAGATCTTCCCGCCGGTGTGCTCCACACGCAGATTGAACGAATTGGCGATATTCTCCACCATCTCGTTGAGGTCAAGATTCTTTTTCTTGAACACAGCTTTCTTCCGGTCGAACATCGACATCTGAAGCACCTTCTCCACCAAGAAGCGGAGCCGTTTGGACTCATCGTTGATCACGCCACTGAGGTGTGCCATCATCGAATCACTCTTCGTGACCGACGGGTCCTTCAACATCTGGGCGGCCAAGGATATGCTTGCGATTGGCGTTTTCAGCTCATGGGTCATGTTGTTGATGAAGTCATTCTTGATCTCAGAATATCTCTTCTGGCGGAACACCACCACGATCGTGAAGATGAACGTAAGGATCAGGACGATGGTAAAGATCACCGACGGGATCATAAACCGCACGGATGAGAAGATGTAGGTGCCCATGTCCGGGAAGTGAAGCTTCACAACGCCCATCTTGGAGGTAGGGTCATTTCGGAAGAGCACTTGAGAATAGGTGTACTCTCCGCCGTCATCCGTATAGTCAGGACAGCGGTATACCTCACGCCCGTCTTGCGTCGAGACCGTAAAGTGATAGGGAATGTCGATGCCGTTGTTCATCAGCTCAGCTTTCAGATCCTGATCCAGCAACTTGAAGTTGATGCGCTCCTTGAGCGGTTTGTTGGATGCCGAATAGAGGATCATATACACCACCTCGTCCAACAGGGCTTTCTGATAGACGTAACGGTTCTTCACAATCTCCTGCATAGACTTTGAAGCCTCTGACAATGTGTTCTTGTCGTTATGCAGAATCATCGCCTTCGGCATCTGCGAAGGTTTCATTGCGATCGTCTTGAGTTCAAACGACGAATAAACGGTCCCGTCATCCGCCACGACCGAATACTGGTGCGACTGCTGCATAGTGCCGTCAGAGGGTTGGCCGGAACGTGTTCCTGTCGAGTCCTGCTTATAGGCACGGCGCTCGGTGGCGTTGATATCCTGCTCCAGATATTTAAGCGTTTCATTGAACTCAAGATTGTGCGCGGCCTGATAGAGTGCCCGGTTGACAGACTCGTCAAACTGTTCTTTCTTCATGTTGGCCATCTCCTTGATGTACTGCAACTGAAGAAAAAGCAAGGCCAAGAATGAAAGCCCCATAATGACGGATACTGTCCAGATTGTCTTCTTTTTCATACACAATGATTCTGACGACAAATATAGGAAAAATAGCTAATCTTTTAACATTACTCCGTTAACAAATTTGGGCATGTTTAACATATTTAACCATCCTTCCGCTTTTTGTGTATCGATATTCAATTATATAAAAATCCCTGCCGGAGAATTCTCCGGCAGGGATTCCAAGTATAGGCAGTGTTTGGTTTATTCGTCGTCGTCTTTGCGTTCAGCTTCATGCTCTGCGATGAGCTTAGTCTGAATTTCGTTCGGCACGAGTTCATAACTGGCGAACTTGGTTGTGAAACTTGCACGTCCTCCAGTCAGCGAACTCAACGAGATCGAGTAATTGCTCAGCTCCTTCAACGGGATCTTCGCCTGCAGCTTCTGATAGCCGGCCTCCGAGTCCATGCCCATGATCAAGGCGCGACGGCCTTGCAGATCACTCATCACATCACCCATATAGTCGGCCGGAACGAACACTTCCAAGTCGTAAATAGGCTCCAGAATCTTCGGCCCTGCATTCTTGAAGGCATCCGAGAAAGCGTGACGTGCAGCCAAGGTGAATGATATTTCGTTTGAATCAACCGGGTGCATCTTGCCGTCATACACAATGACGCGCACGTCGCGTGCATAACTGCCGGTCAGCGGACCTTGCTCCATGCAGTCCATGATACCCTTCAGGATCGCCGGCATGAATCGTGTGTCGATGGCACCACCTACAACCGAATTGAGGAAAACGAGCTTGCCGCCCCACTCCAAATCAACTTCCTGCCGGCTCTTGATATTCATCTTGAACTCCTGACCATTGAACGTGTAAGACGTGGGATCAGGCATACCGTCGGCATAAGGCTCAACGATCAGATGCACTTCACCGAACTGTCCGGCACCGCCGCTCTGTTTCTTATGGCGATATTCTGCCTTTGCCTTCTTCGTAATCGTCTCACGGTACGGGATCTTCGGTTCTTCGAACTGTACGGCGATCTTCTCATTGTTCTCCATACGCCACTTCAGCGTACGCAGATGGAATTCTCCCTGACCGTGAACGATGGTCTGCCGGAGCTCCTTAGACTGCTCGACGACCCACGTCGGGTCTTCCTGGCGCATCTTGACCAGTGCAGCCATCATCTTCTCCGTATCTCCGGCACTGGCAGCCTTGATGGCTCTGCTGTACTTGGAGTTAGGATATTTGATAAAGTCGAAGCGCCACTCGCAGTCCTTCCCGTTCAGCGTGTTGCCCGTCTTGACATCTTTCAGTTTCACCGTACAGCCGATATCGCCTGCGTTGAGCACATCTACCGGAATACGGTTTGCACCTGCACAGGCATAGATCTGCCCCATGCGCTCCTTCGATCCGCGGTCTGCGTTGGTCAGATCATCACCCGGTTTGACGCTCCCACTCATCACTTTGAAGTAGGAAACTTCACCGATATGCGGCTCCATACCTGTCTTGAAGAAGTAGAGGCTGGTTGGTCCGTCAACAGAAGGCGTGATATCTTCGCCTCTTGTATTATGGATTTTGGGCATCTCGGAGACGAAAGGAACAACGTTGCCAAGGAACTCCATCAAGCGGCGGACACCCTTGTCTTCGCCTGCGCAGACACAGAATACTGGGAAGATAGACCTTGTGACCAATCCCTTGCGTATTCCTTCGCGCAACTCATCCTCTGTCAACGACTCCTCTTCAAAGAACTTTTCCATGAGTCCCTCATCGTTTTCGGCGGCAGCTTCCACCAATGCGCGATGCAGTTCCATGGCCTTATCCATCTCTGAAGCAGGTATGTCTTCGATGATAGGCATGCCTCCTTCCGGCTTCCAGCTGTATTTTTTCATCAGCAGCACGTCGATGATCTCATTGAAGTCGGGACCTGTCTTGACGGGATATTGTATCTGCACACACTTCGCACCATAGATATCGTTCATGGTGTTCATGATGTTATCGAAGTCGCACTTGTCTGAATCGAGCTGGTTGACAAGGAAGATGACCGGCTTCTTCAGCTTTTCGGTGTAACGGAAAATATTCTGTGTGCCGACCTCAGGTCCGTACTGGCCGTTGATGAGAATCACCGCCTCGTCGGTAACGTTAAGTGCCGTGATCGCTCCTCCTATGAAATCGTCGGATCCCGGGCAGTCAATGATATTCAGCTTTTTGTTGTTCCATTCCACATGAAATACGGTTGGAAAGACCGAGTAGCCGTATTCCTGCTCTACCGGAAAATAATCACTCACCGTATTGTGTGCCTCGACGGTACCGCGACGTTTGATTATTCCACTACCAAAAAGCATGGCCTCGGCAAGAGTGGTCTTGCCGGAACCCGCACTACCAACCAATGCAATGTTCTTAATTTCGTTTGTTTGATAAACTCTCATATCAAAAGATTTAAAGTGTTAGTAATTTTCCGTTACATGGATATTGGAGCTGAAGCTCTGAAATATCGACGCTAAAGATAGGAATTTTTATATAAATCGCCAAAAGAAATGATGAAAATTCTCATTTTGTTTAAACTTATTAGTAATTTTGCAGCACAGAAATTGTTGTGACTGTTCATTCGTTCACACCCTCGACTATCATGACCGGACTCTATCTCCATATTCCTTTCTGTGCTTCCCGATGCACTTATTGTGCATTCTATTCCACCGTGCGCCTTTCACAGCGTGACCGCTACGTCGACGCATTGTGCCGGGAGATGGAGCTCAGAAGGTCCATGCCGGAAGGACAGACCACCATCGACACGGTCTATTTGGGTGGCGGAACGCCTTCCCAACTGTCCCTGTCCGGCCTGCGGAAGATTTTCGGACGGATCCGGGAGCTATGGGGCGGGAGCCCGGAAGAGATCACGGTCGAGTGCAATCCGGACGACGTCACGCCTGCATTGGCCTCCACCTTGGCCGACGAAGGGGTCAACCGGATCTCGATGGGGGCACAGACGTTCTCGGATGAGCGGTTGCGTTTCCTTCGCCGACGTCACTCGGCTGCCGAGGTGGAACAGGCTGTCCGACTGCTGCGTGATGCCGGATTCGGCAACATCAGCATCGATCTCATGTTCGGTTTTCCTGACGAGACGCTCGCAGCGTGGCAGGCTGACATCCGCAGAGCGGTCAGTCTCGGGGTCGAACACATCTCTGCCTACTCGCTGATGTATGAAGAAGGAACAGTGCTTTACCGTATGCGCGAGGAGGGAAAGATCCGGGAGACGGACGAAGAACTGTCATTATCCATGTATGCCACACTCATTGACGAGCTCACGGAGGTCGGCTTCGAGCATTATGAAATCAGCAACTTCGCCCGTCCGGGCTATCGCTCCCGACACAACGCATCCTACTGGCAGCAGGTCCCCTACATCGGCATTGGGGCTGCCGCGCATTCCTATGACCTGCACTCCCGTAGCTGGAACGTCTCCGACATTGACCGTTACATGGTGGCCATCGAGCGTGACGAGTTGCCTGCCACACATGAATTCTTGGACGATGACACCCGTTATGACGACCTGATCACCACGGCTCTCCGCACCCGGGAGGGCATCCGGCTCGACGACCTTGAGCCTCCCTACCGCGAATACTTGCTGAGTCAGGCCGGCAAACAGATCGAACGGGGCACGCTGGCCATTGATGACGGACGGATCCATCTGACCCGGAGCGGCCTGTTCGTAAGTGATCTGGTCATGAGTGAACTGATGAAAGTATGATCTGAAGATGAATGCCAATAACTTTACACCTATCCTCCTCGAATGGTTCGGGCGCCACGGGCGCGACCTGCCTTGGCGTCACACGCGCGACGCATACGCCATCTGGCTGAGCGAGGTGATCCTTCAGCAGACCCGAATCGATCAGGGACGGGCCTACTGGCTGCGTTTCATGGAGCGCTTCCCGCATGTGGAAGACCTCGCCCGTGCCTCTGAGGATGAGGTGTTGCGCCTCTGGCAGGGGCTCGGATACTATTCCCGCGCCCGCAACCTGCACCATGCCGCCCGGCAGATCGTGGCCGCCGGCCGCTTCCCCGACACAATGAGCGGGATCCTGAAGCTGAAAGGCGTGGGCGACTATACGGCTGCCGCCATCGCCTCCATTGCCTTCGGACTGCCCGAAGCGAGCGTCGACGGCAACGTGTATCGCGTGCTTGCCCGCCACTTCGGCATCCGCACGCCGATCAACACCACCGCGGGGAAGAAGCTGTTCAAGGCCTTGGCGCAGGACCTGCTGCCCGTCTCCGAAGCCTCGGCCTTCAATCAGGCGCTCATGGACTTCGGTGCCCTGCAGTGCACACCCGCGTCCCCTCACTGCACAAACTGCCCGCTCGGGGAGACATGTGAGGCCTGGCGAAGCGGCAGCGTGGCCGAATTGCCGGTCAAGAACAAGACTTTGAAGATACGGGAACGCCACCTTACCTATATTTATATAAGGTGTAACGGTATGACGGCCATCCGTCGTCGGGAGGGGAAAGACATCTGGCAGGGCCTGTGGGAGCCGCTGCTCATTGAGCGGGAGCCGATGCCCACGTTGCCCGGAAAGCTCACAGCGCTGCGCCGGCAGGTGAAACACGTGCTCACGCATCAGGTGATCTTTGCCGACTTCTATCTGCTTGAGACGCCGCAGCAGCCCGCGCTGCCCGAGGGATACGTCTGGATCAGCGAGCCCGAACTCGTGCACTACGCCCTCCCCCGGCTCGTAGAACTCCTAATCGAAACGCTTTAGGGAAACCTTGCGGGCACACGCCGCGCAGATGCCTTTGACCATATAGTTGACCGATCTGCGCTCGTAGCCGCGCGGCAGACGGACCTCCGGCACTGGCGTGTCACAGAGACAGAACGTGCGCCGGCAGTTTTCACAATAGAAATGCACGTGCTGATCGTCATCCTCGCCGTGCGTGTCATGGCTCCGGCACAGTTCATAGCGGGTGTCGCCCTCGCCGTCTTCGATCGCGTGGACGAGGTGATGTGACCGGAAGAGGGCCAGCGTCCGCGAGATGTTCGACTTGTCTATGGGATAAGTCGCATGTACCAAGTCGCCCATTGACATCGGATTCTCCTCAGCGGCCAATGCCTTCACGATGAGAATACGGTTTGCCGTCGGCCTGATGTCATGCTCGCTGAGCAGTTCGCAGCATAGAGATTCATCCATGATGAAATGATTTTTATGATGCAAAGATACAGATTATTTTCCTTTTCTGAAAATATTTGCCTATCTTTGCAGATGATAATGGAAAGCAAAAAGGCAAGATGCGCCGGAGGCTCATGACAAGGCCGGCAGACGCGCAGCAGCCCTCACCGCAAGTCATTGATTGCCAACGCCATACGAAAAGCTATCCTTTGGACCGTCCAAAGCATAGCTTTCGGTCGCCAAGAGCTATCGTTTCGACGGCCCGGAGGATAGCTCTGCGCGGACCAGAGGACAGCTATGCTCCGGGGACAGGTCTGAAGGGCACGTTCCGGCCGTGGCTAACAACCCTCAGAAAGAGTCACTGACGGCATCGCGGAGCGGATCCCGGGCCTCCAAAGGACAGGCGTCTTTCAATCTAATTTTCGATCAATCAATGCACATTGCAATAGCTGGAAACATCGGAAGCGGCAAGACCACACTCACCACGCTGCTCGCCCGTCACTACGGTTGGGAACCTCGGTTCGAAGCGGTCGCATACAATCCGTATCTCGAAGACTACTACAAGGACATCCACCGATGGGCCTTCAACCTCGAAGTCTACTTCCTCAAGCAGCGCTTCAAGGATCTCCTCGACATCGCCAAGGCAGACCGGACGGTCATCCAGGACCGTTCTATCTTCGAGGGCGTCTATGTATTCACGGCCAACAACAAGGCCATGGGCTATCTCTCTGACCGCGATTTCCAGAACTACATGGAGCTCTTCGAGTCGATGATGCTCATCGTCAGGGAGCCGGATCTGATGATCTATCTCCGCGCCACGGTGCCCCATCTGGTCCAGAACATCCAGCAGCGGGGACGGGACTACGAACAGACTATGCCGCTCGAATATCTCTCCAACCTCAACACGCGCTACGAGGACTTCATTTTCAACAAATACAAGGGTCACAAGCTCGTCATCGACGTGGATGACATCGACTTTCTCCGCAATCCGAAGGATCTCGGCGGCATCATCGACCGCATCGACGGAGAGCTCTTCGGTCTCTTTTCAGATCCCTCCCCTGCCGCCCCCGGCGAAGGGCTGGCGGATCCCTCAACCATCAATGCCAATCATTAATCTCTATCACAATGCATATAGCAATAGCAGGAAACATCGGTAGCGGAAAGACTACGCTCACCAAGATGCTCGCCAAAAGATACGGCTGGACACCCCATTTCGAACCGGTGGACAACAATCCTTATCTCAATGACTTCTACGCCGACATGCAGCGCTGGTCGTTCAATCTGCAGATCTACTTCCTCAACAAGCGCTTCAAGGATGTCGTAGCCATCTCGCAGAGCAGCGACACGATCATTCAGGACCGCACGATCTTCGAGGATGCGCGCATCTTCGCGCCCAACCTGCACGACATGGGCATGATGAGTGACCGCGACTTCGACAACTATTCGGATCTCTTCGACCTGATGATGTCGCTTGTCAAGCTGCCCGACCTGATGATCTACATCCGTTCGACGGTTCCCAACTTAGTCTCCCACATTGCCCGCCGCGGGCGCGACTTCGAGAAATCCATCCGCATCGACTACCTCGAAGGGCTCAACAAGCGCTACGAGGACTGGATCAAGACCTACCAAGGCCATCTCATGATCGTCGAGGGAGACACGATCCACTTCGAACAGAGCGTGAAGGACTTCCAGACAGTCACCGACATGATTGACGAGAGACTCTACGGATTCTTCCCCCTCGACGACCAGAAGCGCTAACTGCCCTTATATTCCATCGGTGTCATCCCGGTCAGCCGCTTGAAGTATTTGCAGAAGAAGCTGACCGTGGGAAACATCATCCGGTCAGCCACTTCCGTGATCGACAGCCCGCGCTGATGCAGCATCACCTTGATGTTGGTGACAGCCGATCGGTCGATCCACTCCTTGGCTGACAAGCCGCTTACATGCTTCACCACCGTCCCGACATAACGCTGTGTCAGGCAGAGCTTGTCGGCATAATAGGCAAGCTGCCGCTGAGTCCCTTTCGTCTCGTTGACCAAAGAGATGAAGCGGTCAAAGATCTCCTGCTCACGCGTATGCCCCGACTGTGACGCCTCATGCGCGTCGGCCTCGTAGAGATACTGATAGAAATGTAGGATCGAGGCCACCTGATCCTTCAGAAGATCGTGCGCCTGCTCCAAAGACGTCGAACAGGAAGTCAGCAGGCGGATCAGGCCGATGAAGACAGCCATCTCCGTCTCATCCAAAGCCTTCACCCACACCTGCACGTGCGGGTCAAAGGCACGCGCACCGGTATCGTGCACGAGTTGCCGGAAAAGCGTGTCGTGCACCATCACGCCCGTCAGGTTGCAGTCGGGCGACAGCTTCTGGAACTGGACAATCGTGTTGCGGTTGGCAAAAACCATGGTGCCCCGGGTGAAACGGTAAGGTTTCAGCCCGATCATGACATGCGCTTCGCCCTCCGTGATGACTCCCACCCGCATGTCTTCCAACACGAAGGGGTCGCCGTTGGCAATGAATTTGCGTGCCGAATCGATCGCCTGCCGGGTCACGCCATATCCTTCGCCGACATAAAAGTTGCGGGTTGTCAGTCCTTTCTCATTCTCAAATATCTTCTTGAAACGCCCCAACGTGAGCCGTTCCGGTTCGTTTGCCTTCATCATATACATCATTAATCATACGCAAAGATAACAAATCGGCTGGAAAAGGCCGGTATTCAGCCGACGATTTTGTACAAAAAGCACATTATTCCCGTACTAAGGATAACGGCAACGGACATTTTTCGCCGTATCTTTGCACTTGAAATGAAACGAAAGGAAAAATGAACAGGAAAATGACAGGCGCATGTCTCGGACTGTTGACCATGATCAGCGCCAGCGCCCAGACGACCCTCGACCAGTGCCAGCGCGATGCGGCCGACAACTATCCGTTGATCCGCAAGTACGACTTGGTCAGCAAGTCGGCCGACCTGACCGTCGCCAACATCGGCAAGGAGTGGCTCCCCCAGATCTCGGCATCGGCGCAGGCCACGCTACAGAACAAGGTGGCCGCCCTGCCGGACGAGTTGGGCAACGTGCTCGCGCAGATGGGACGCACCGCCAAAGGACTGAAGAAGGATCAGTACAGAATAGGTGTAGACATCAGCCAGACGGTCTTCGACGGCGGCAGGATCAGAGACCGGAAGGAGATCGCACGCCTGCAGGGAACGATGGAGCGCGCGCAGAACGACGTCGACCTCTATCAGGTCCGCCAGCGCATCAATGAACTCTACTTCGGAGCATTGCTGATTGACGAGCGGCTGATGCTGAACAGCGACCTGCAGCAGTTGCTCGCCGCCAACGAGAAGAAGCTCGCCGCCATGGTCAAAAACGGTGTCGCCTCCGACGGCGACCTCTATTCGGTGCAGGCGGAGCGCCTCTCCGCCGTCCAGCAGGCGACCGAGCTGAAAGCCCGGAAAGCAAGCCTGCTCCGCATGCTCACGGCCTTCTGCGGACACGAAACAGACTCCCTGACCAGACCCGTCATGCCTGCCATCGACCCGCAACAGCCCAACGGACGTCCCGAGCTCCGCCTCATCGACAGCCGGATCCGGCTCGCCGATGCGCAGGAGAAGATGCTCGACGCCAACCTGAGACCGCGCCTGAGCCTCTTCGCGCAAGGTTACTACGGTTATCCGGGCTACGATATGTTCCGCGACATGATGGACCGTTCGTTCTCCCTCAATGGAATGATCGGCGCAAAACTGACCTGGAACATCGGCGCACTCTACACCCGCAGGAACGACAAGGCCAAGCTCCGCCTCCAACGCGACCAGGCCGAAAACCAGCGGGACGTCTTCCTCTTCAACAACAATCTTGATCAGATCCGGCAAAAGGAGGACATCAGCCGATACAGACAGCTGATGAGCGAAGACGAGAAGATCATGGCGCTCCGCTCGAAGGTGCGCCTCGCCGCCGAGTCAAGGCTCACCCACGGCATCATCGACGTCAATGACTTGATCAAGGAGATCAACAGCGAGAACAGCGCAAAGATCCAATACGCCACCCATGAGATCGAAATGCTCAAGCAAATGTACGACTACAAATACACCGTAAACCAATAAATGACACGCTATATGAAAAAAATCATGATGCTGGTGGCCGCAGGTGCCGTGCTCATCAGCTGCGGGAGCAAGGAGAAGGAATATGATGCGACCGGAACATTCGAAGCGACCGAGACCATCGTATACGCCGAGCAGAGCGGCCGGCTGCTGGCTTTCGACGTGACGGAAGGCAGCTCCCTGCAGGCCGGACAGGAGGTCGGGCTTGTCGATACGGCCCAGCTCTATCTGCGGATCCTGCAGTTGGAAGCGACCAAACATGTCTTCTCGTCCCAGAAACCGGATACGCAGACACAGATTGCCGCTACCCGCGAGCAGCTTGCAAAGGCCCTGCTCGAGCAGCGACGCTACGGTGAGTTGGTCAAGGATGGCGCCGCTCCGCGCAAGACTTACGACGATGCCGCCAATCAGGTGAATGTGCTCCGCAGGCAACTGGCGGCCCAAACCTCCTCGCTGAACACGCAGACGGCCTCCCTCGACGCACAGCAGCGGACCACGGACACGCAGATCAGCCAGCTCCGGGACCAGCTCCGGAAATGCCATGTCAAATCTCCGATCCGCGGAAACGTCCTCGAGAAATATGTCGAACCGGGTGAATTCGTCACCATGGGGAAACCGCTGTTCAAGGTAGCCGATACGGGCAACATGTTCATCCGGGCCTATGTGACCTCCCTCCAGCTGCAAAAGATCAGGACCGGACAGCAGGTTACCGTCGCCAGCGACTACGGGGACAAGCAGGGAAAGACCTATCCGGGCACGATAACCTGGATCAGCGACAAGTCTGAATTTACCCCCAAGACGATCCTCACCGATGATGAGCGCGCCGATCTGGTCTACGCCGTGAAGATCAGCGTCAAGAATGACGGCTACCTGAAGATCGGAATGTACGGTAAAGTCAAGTTCTGAGCCATGTCCGAAGTTGCCATCCACGTAGACCATATATCGAAAGCCTATGGCCCGGTGAAGGCTTTGGACAATGTCTCCTTCACGGTCGGCAAGGGCGAAGTGTTCGGCCTGATCGGGCCGGACGGCGCCGGAAAGACCTCGCTTTTCCGCATCATGGCCACCCTTCTGTTGCCCGATGCAGGCTCGGTGACGGTTGACGGCTATGACACGATGCGCCAGATGAAGGCCATCCGCAGGCGTACGGGCTACATGCCCGGCAGGTTTTCGCTCTACCAAGACCTCACGGTCGAGGAGAATCTGCATTTTTTCGCGACTCTGTTCGGCACGTCCGTCGACGAGGGATATGACTCCATCAAGGCCATATATTCACAGATCGAGCGCTTCAAAGACCGCAAGGCGGGCGCCCTCTCGGGTGGTATGAAGCAGAAATTGGCATTGAGTTGCGCGCTCATTCATCAGCCCAGCGTGCTCTTCTTGGATGAACCGACTACCGGAGTGGACCCGGTTTCGCGCAAGGAACTATGGGAATTGATCGGCTCCCTCAAAGATAAGGACATCACGATCGTGGCCGCCACGCCCTACTTGGACGAGGTGAGGCGCTGCGAGCGCGTCGCTTTCCTCGACCGGGGAACCATCGCCGGCATCGGCACGGCTGACGAAGTGCTCGAACGTTTCAAGGATGTGTTCAATCCGCCGGGACTCTCTCACCCGGCCAAAGAGACCGCCCCCCGGGACGTGATCGTCGTGGAGCACTTGGTGAAGGTCTTCGGCAGTTTCCGCGCAGTGGACGACATCTCCTTCTCCGTGCATCAAGGGGAGATCTTCGGATTCCTCGGAGCGAACGGCGCAGGAAAGACCACAGCCATGCACATGCTGACGGGACTGAACCAACCGACCGCCGGAAGCGGTCGCGTAGCGGGCTTCGACATCTCGACCGAATATGAGCAGATCAAACGGCACATAGGCTATATGAGCCAGAAATTCTCACTCTACGAAGACCTGACGGTCAAAGAGAACCTCCGGCTTTTCGGCGGAATCTATGGCATGAGCGATCAACGGATCACGGAGAAGACTGACGAGCTGCTGCGACAGATGAAGTTTGAAGCTCACAAAAACACGATCGTGAAAAGCCTCCCCTTGGGCTGGAAGCAGAAATTGGCCTTCTCCGTGAGCATCTTCCATGAACCGAGCGTGGTCTTCCTCGATGAGCCGACGGGCGGAGTGGACCCAGCCACGAGGCGCCAGTTTTGGGAATTGATCTATGAGGCGGCTGCCAAGGGGATCACGGTCTTCGTCACTACCCACTATATGGATGAAGCGGAGTATTGCGACCGGATATCCATCATGGTCGATGGGAAGATCAGTGCCATCGGCACACCGGCACAGCTAAAGCAGCAGTTCAACCAGAAGGACATGGATGGCGTATTCACTTATTTAGCCAGAAAAACGACAAGAAATGACTGAAAACAAACTCCATAACCGCCATGCACGGCATCTTTACGGGAAAGCCTTTGTGTCTTTCATTGTCAAAGAGGCCAAACACATTGTCCGGGACAAGCGTACGATGCTCATACTCTTTGGTATGCCGGTCGTCCTGATGCTCCTTTTCGGCTTCGCCATACGCACGGACGTCAAGGATGTCAGGACTGTTGTCGTGACATCTTCGACAGATCACCTCACCCAAATCATCATCGACCGCCTCGATGCGTCTGAATACTTCATCATGACCGGCACGACCGCAACACCCGCAGCAGCCGAACGGATGATCCGGAATCAGCAAGCGGACATGGCGGTGATATTCTCCCACGGATTCGCCAATCATCGGTTTGACGGCGACATGGGTGTTCAGTTCATCACGGATGCCGCAGATCCCAACATGGCCCAGCAGTATGTCAACTATGCGCAGAGCATCATTTCGGCGGCGATAGCCAACGCCCGGCAGGGACAGAGCAGGCAACCGGTGAACGCGAAGATGCTCTACAATCCGCGCATGGAGAGCGCCTACAACTTCGTGCCGGGTATCATGGGCATGCTGTTGCTGCTGATCTGCGCCATGATGACCAGTATCAGCATCGTGCGGGAGAAAGAAAAAGGCACGATGGAGGTGCTGCTCGTCAGTCCCGTCAAGCCGATCATGATCATCCTCGCCAAAGCGATCCCCTATCTGCTGCTGGCTTTAGCCATCCTTGTCACGATCCTCCTCATGTCGTTCTATGTGCTCGGCGTGCCGCTGCAGGGATCCATATGCTGGATCATGGCCGTCTCCCTGCTCTACATCCTGCTTGCGCTCTCATTGGGACTTCTCATCAGCAACCTCACTTCTTCGCAGTTGGCGGCCCTGCTCATGTCGGCCATGGTGATGCTGTTGCCTACGGTCATGCTGAGCGGCATGCTCTTCCCGGTGGACAGCATGCCGGCTATCCTGCGCTGGATCTCATGCATCGTCCCTGCCCGATGGTACATCTCGGCCATGCGCAAGCTGATGATCATGGGCGTGGGCATCGGCAGCGTGATGCAGGAAGTGGCTGTCCTCGCGCTGATGACGACCTTTCTGCTCACCGTATCCCTGCACAGATTCAAAACCAGATTAGAATGACATGACACTGAAATATCTCATCCAAAAGGAATTCATACAGATTCGGCGCAACGCATTTCTGTCGAAACTGATCTTCATCTTTCCCATCGTGATCATGTGCGTGATGCCTTGGGTGATGGATATGGAGATAAGAAACATCGTCGTAGACGTGGTCGACAATGACCGCTCCACCACTTCGCAGCGCCTGGTGCACCGCATCGAAGCTTCCGACTATTTCATCTTCAACGGCCAGAAAGCCACTTATGCCGAGGCCATGCAGGATATCGAGAAGAGCGAAGCCGACATCGTGCTCGAGATCCCACACGACTATGAGCGCGATCTCATCAATGGAAGGCAGCCGCAGGTGCTCATCGCGGCCAACGCGGTAAACGGCACACAGGGTGCCATGGGCAATGCCTACCTCTCGCAGATCGTCGCAGCGAGCGTCGCACCGTCGGCCGCGGCTGCAGGAGAAAAGGTCTCGGCACTCTATCTCTACAACAAGCATCTGAACTATAAGGTGTTTATGATCCCTGCACTGATGGGCATCCTGATGATGATGATGTGCGGCTTCCTGCCGGCACTCAACATCGTGGGCGAGAAAGAAGCCGGCACGATCGAACAGATCAACGTGACGCCGGTCAGCAAGTGGAATTTCATTCTCGCCAAACTGATTCCTTACTGGATCATCGGCATCGTCGTACTGACCTTTTGCCTCATTCTCGCCTGGGCATTGTATGGCATCACCTGTCAGGGAAACCTGCTGCTGGTCTACCTCATGGCCATTCTGATGGCACTGACGTTCAGCGGAATCGGACTCATCATATCCAACTATAGTGATACCATGCAGCAAGCGATGTTCGTGATGTGGTTCATCGTCGTCATCCTCATGCTGATGAGCGGACTCTTCACACCTGTCCGGTCAATGCCGGACTGGGCACAGCGGATGACGGTCATCAATCCCATGCACTACTTCATCGATGCCGTGCGAACCGTATTCGTGCGCGGCGGCGACATCACAAGCATCCGATTCCAGCTCGTCATGCTGACGCTCTTTGCCGCAGGCATGGACATCTGGGCCGTCAGAAGCTACCGGAAGAACAGCAAGCAATGATATTTCGGTAAAACGGAGCACAGGGTATGATCAGGGGGAACAGGGATTTTCACCAAGCAAGAATTGGATCCAGACAAAGAACAAGAGAGATCCCGACCACGGAAAAAAAGAATCTTGACAAAGGGGAAAAATAAGGTGACCTATACACATCAACCAAATAGCCCTGAAGGCATATCGATCCTTCAGGGCCATTGGGTATAAATCGATCATTATCAGACGGACTTCGCTGCCGGGTCATTACCCGGAAAAAGTTTCTGAAGAGCACGTCCTCCCCCTCGCTGCACGTTATCGTCAAGCAGAACCCTTATCCTGTCGGTGACGGAAAAGATGGCTTCGCCCCCGCGGGCAACTATACCGGATCTTCTTGGGGATCGTTGCTGAAGAGTTCGTCCGCACCCTTCAGCTCGTCCGCGTCAAACCACTGGCTGAGCTTCGCATGCGCTTTGGCCTTCACATCTTCTGACACTTCGCCCCACACCTTGTGCAGCACGTAGATCAGCACGGCCAAGTCATCACCCAAACCCGCTATGGGAATGGCATCCGGAATGGCGTCGAGCGGACTGATCAGATAGCCCAACGCCCCGATGATGATAGCCTTATCCTTGAGCGAAACCTTGTCGCTCTCAAGCGTATAGTACAACAAGAGTGAGGCATAGACCAACTTTGCGCCTGCGCGCTTGGCAATGCGGGAAATCTTCTCGACAAATCCACTCTTGGTGAACTTGTCCTTATATTTCATGAAATCAGGCAGTTGAGAGAGTTCCATATCTTATTCGTTATAGTGAATCACTTTGTCCAGAAACGCCTCCATGCGCTCGTCACTCATCCTGCGCAGCCGCATGCGGATGACACCCATAAGGATCAGCCTGTAGACAAAGCCGGCCAGAAGTCCGATAGCGATGCCCACGAAGAACGAAAGACTGCCCCAAGGCAGACTGTCTTCGGGAAACATGGAGAGAATCAGTATCGGAATGACAAACAGGATGCCCCCGACGGTCAGCTGGGTACGCAAAGATCCGCCGCTGTCGAGTATGGCCTGCTTGTCGAAAAGGTAGTCGTTGAGGTCATCACACGTCAACCCAAAGTCATCAAGACGGGGAAAGTCGGGACGGTCGCCGAAGCGTTCGATCTTGCGCTTCACCTGATGTTCGTAGTCATCAAGGATCACATGGGGAGTCTCTAATTCTGTCATAGTTTCCAAAGATTGATGCCGCACACTAAGCGGACGGCAGACTCGTCGGCTCGATCGGTCGATGAGAGGAAAAAAGAAACAGTGCCCTGATAAGCCGGGTTCTGTATCCTCCCGAAGGAGGAGCTCCGTCATTTATCTACGCTACAGGTCGCCCCGCAGCTCCAGCATTCTACCCTCCATCGTACGTACGTTCGGACGAGCAGCCCTCAGACGATGGTATACATGAACTTGCAGCCTCCAGCGGCACAGCCTGATGATCACCCATCAGCCGGTAGTCTCTTACACTGCCTTCTCACCCTTACCCTTACGGGCGGTTCTTTTCTTCTGCCTGACCCTATCGTCACCGGTAGCTTCTATTTTCGGAAGTGGAGTGCTCTGTGCTGCCCGGACTTTCCTCTCGCACCTTAATGGTACCAGCGACAGAGCCGGGGCACTGTCTTCTTTGCTGCAAAGATAACAAAAAAAATAAAAAGAAAGCATGATCGACAAATTAAAAAAAGAAAATGACACATTTTGACAGCATGATGGTCAAGAAACGGACATACGATTTTTAAATCTGACAACGGTTATAAACGAATGTAAAATATATCAATCCAAGACTTAACACGCGTTAGAACAGCTTCCGGAACTGTTAAAATCAGATAAAGATAACGGACAAATTGACAGATTATCGAATAATGCACCTATATTTGCAACGCACTTCCACAAAGCCGACAGCAATGCTGTGCAGGCTAAAAAAAACAAAAACGATATTAGAATTTAATCAATAATAATTATGAAAAAGTATTCAAAGTATTTGCTTACTGCTATGTGCGTCATAGCGGTCGCATTCTCCACAAGTTCGTTCATCAAGGTCAATGCGGCTCTCCCCAGTGCTCCGGTTCCCGGACAGCCTGTGGATCTGACTTACGCTGCCGAGAAGGCCGTACACTCCGTGGTCCACATCAAGTTTGTGAAGAACTCACAAATCCAGACCGTAGAAGTGCAGAGTGATCCGTTCAGCGACTTCTTCGGTGATCCGTTCGGATTCTTCGGCAACCCCGGACAGGGAAACGGTGGAAAGCAGAAGCGACAGGTGCGCACGCCGAAACAGGAAGCCATCGGTAGCGGGGTGATCATTTCGGCCGACGGTTACATCGTTACAAACGACCATGTTGTCAACGGAGCAGACCAGCTCACAGTCACCTTGAACGACAATAGAGAATTTTCAGCACGCATCATCGGTACGGATCCTCAGACCGATTTGGCCTTGATCAAGATCGAAGGCAAGAATCTGCCTGCCCTGCCCATCGGAAATTCAGACGAATTAAAGGTAGGAGAGTGGGTCCTTGCCATCGGTAACCCTTACGATTTCTCATCGACCGTCACAGCCGGAATCGTCAGTGCCAAGGCACGTTCGCTCGGCAGGAACAAGGTGGAGAGCTTCATCCAGACCGACGCAGCCATCAACAAGGGTAACTCGGGCGGCGCACTGGTTAACACAAAGGGTGAACTGGTCGGCATCAATGACATGCTTTTCTCCGAAACCGGATCATATAGCGGCTACGGATTCGCTATTCCAACAAGCATTATGAACAAGGTGGTCGACGACCTGAAGAAGTATGGCTCCGTACAGCGTGCCGTCATTGGCATCAAAGGAACAGACGTACACAACTACATCGACAACATGAAGGATCAGGATAAAGACATCGACTTCGGCACCAACGAAGGAATCTATGTAGACGAAGTCATGGATGAAGGAGCTGGTGCAGAAGCTGGATTGCAGAAGGGAGACGTCATCACCAGCATCGACGGAAAGCCTATCTCGAAGATGGCAGAACTCCAGGAGTTTCTCGCAAACAAACGCCCGGGCGACAAAGTGTCTATCACCTACCTGCGTAACAAGCATAAAAACAGCAAGACCGTTACACTTAAGAATGCACAAGGCAACACGAAGGTGACCAAACAGGCAGATCTTGACGTACTCGGAGGCAACTTCAAGCAGATCTCCCAAGAGCAGAAGAAAGCCCTCAACATCAGCTACGGCATCGAAGTCATCAAGATCAAGGAAGGCGCCTTGAAGGCTTCTGGTATTGGGCGTGGATTCATCATCCAGGAGGTAAATGACCAGCCGATGCGATCCATCGAAGATCTGCAAAATGTAGTGAAGAAGGCTTCCACGAGCAAAGATCCTGTACTCTACATCAAGGGCATTTGGCCGACAGGAAAGAAAGGATACTATGCTGTACAGATCAGTGACTGATAAAAGGTAAAAAGATTGAGCGGAAGGGGAACTCTGGGACATACCGGAGTTCCTCTTTATTTTACTAGCAATAAAATAAAGAAAAATTTGCAGGTCTCGGATAAAAAATGTAACTTTGCAGTTAAGCATAACCATGTAGCGCTCAATGAGACAACTGAAAATAACCAAGTCTATTACCAATCGAGAAAGTGCATCACTCGATAAGTACCTACAGGAGATAGGACATGAAGAACTCATATCTGTGGAAGAAGAAGTTGAACTCGCACAACGCATCAAAAAAGGTGACAGGAAGGCGCTCGAGAAGCTGACAAAGGGCAATTTGAGGTTTGTCGTCTCGGTTGCAAAGCAATATCAAAATCAAGGATTAAGCCTCCCCGACTTGATCAACGAAGGTAACTTAGGGCTAATCAAAGCCGCCGAGAAGTTTGATGAGACCAGAGGATTCAAGTTTATATCCTATGCAGTGTGGTGGATACGCCAAAGTATCCTGCAGGCTATAGCCGAACAGAGCAGGATCGTCAGGCTGCCACTCAATCAGGTAGGGTCGGTCAACAAGATCAACCGCATACTGAATAAATTCGAGCAGGAAAATGAGCGCCGTCCAAGCGTTGAAGAAATAGCCGACAAAGTGGATCTTCCGGAAGAGAAGATCATCGATGCGATGAAAGTGAACGGTCGTCATGTTTCAGTGGATGCACCGTTCGTAGAGGGAGAAGAAAACAGCTTGCTCGACATACTGCCCAATCAGGACACACCGAATGCAGACAACGCATTGGTCCTTGAATCCCTCCGGGAGGAAATAGGACGCGCGCTGTCGACGCTGAACGAGCGGGAACGCAACATCATCGAAGCCTTCTTCGGCATCAACCAAACGGAAATGACTCTCGAGGAGATCGGCGACAAATACGGACTGACACGCGAACGCGTCAGACAGATCAAAGAAAAGGCCATCAGACGCCTAAGACATAATACAAAAAATAAAATGCTAAAGTCCTATTTAGGGCAATAAACGAAAGAATGAAACGACTTGATAGGTATTTTGGGGTCCTTTTTGCGGCAGCACTGCTGATCGCATCCCTTTCCGTTGTAGCTAAGAGCCGGGTTCAAAAGATCTATGCTTTTGGATTCGCGGCTTCGTTCAATGACTCTACCGTCTACTTCACCGACATCCAGCCCATTGACTCTGCCTGGCTTGCTGAGAAGACGGGATTTTTAGTCAGTCGGCAAAACTATTCCTACCAGTTGCGGGACTATCTCGCCGAAAAAGGTGAGAACCACCGGACCTGTATCATCGTATACTCGCCCAAGCGGGACCAAACGGAGAAGAAATACATGAAGATGCGGAAGAAGTACACTGCCAAAGGCGACTATCAGGTCAAATATATAGCCAGTTCGGAATTCCATTTCACACCGATCGAACCTGACTTCACAACAGAACAGGAAGCTGTTCAGACCAAGAAAGAAAAAAAGAAAAGAAGAGCCGAACGTAAGAAACACGCAAATGGCAACATTCCTCCGCAGAGCATTCCTGATACAAAAGGAGAGCAGGCTTCAATGTGAAGATCGGCCCTTTGAGCGCTTTTTATAATCTCTCTGCCATGATGGGAAGCGACAGCCATTATTATTCGATCGCTGGATTCAACGTAAGAATCAGCTTCAAGGAAGGTGGACGAAACAGCAGGTCACTGATTCCGTCCTTTGAACCTTTCAGGGTTGACACGCCCAAGGGAGACCTCTTTTTCCAACTCAAGGTAGACGACGATTTGAAACCAGTTCCTCAAGACGAACGCGAACGCATCCGTTCGTTTGACACCGGCAATGGCGAGACGATTGTTGACGAACTGAAAAGCGGCGGCTACCAATATATCATCAAGGACATCAATGGTGCAGACTGCTGCCTGCTGCAGGCCAGCAAGAACTTCAGCGACTGTCACTGTGCCCTAAATGGCAACTATAACATGCGCAGTTTCGGGCTCAATAACGCCCTCATGTTGGTCTTCGCCTTTGCCGGAAGCATGCATGACACCTTACTTATACATGCCTCATTAGTGCGCCAGAACGGGTATGGATACGCTTTTATTGCCAAAAGTGGGACCGGAAAATCCACACAGGTCAGCCTTTGGCTAAGGTATCTGAAAGGCTGTGACTTGATGAACGATGACAACCCCATTATCCGCATCATCGACGGAAAACCGTTTATCTACGGCAGTCCTTGGAGCGGAAAGACACCCTGCTACCGCAAGGTGAAAGCCCGCTTGGGAGCCGTCACGAGAATAGACAGGGCTTCCGCCAACAGCATTGAAAAGCTCTCCCCCATCGAAGCTTTCGCTTCGGTACTTCCGTCATGCTCGTCCATGAAATGGGATTCGGTGACCTTCAACCGTATCTGCGATACGATCACCAAAGTGGTAGAGACAACAGGTATCTACACCCTGCACTGCCTCCCCAACAAAGAATCTGCGATCCTATGCAACAAGATGATATCCAAATAAAAGAGGTGCAACTTCCGAATGCCCTGTTGTTGCCGGAAATCATCCGAATGTTAGACGAAGGGCACACAGTCACGCTGCACCTGAAAGGTTTTAGTATGCGGCCTTTCTTGGAGAATGACCGTGACAAGGCACTCCTCGTGAAAGCCGGAGCCATCAAGGTGGGTGACCCTGTACTGGCCGAACTTCGTCCAAAACAGTTCGTGCTTCATCGTATCATACGCATAGACGGCGACTGCGTGACGCTCAGGGGGGACGGCAATCTGGGTACCGAGAGTTGCCGCGTGAACGACGTAAAGGCTTCCATCATCGGCTTCTATCGTAAAGGGC
Organism: uncultured Prevotella sp.; assembly: GCA_900317545.1. Taxonomy (GTDB): domain Bacteria; phylum Bacteroidota; class Bacteroidia; order Bacteroidales; family Bacteroidaceae; genus Prevotella. Next base: position 44,071 of record ONHE01000011.1, read on the forward strand.
GCGACACATTGGACAGGACCGACGGCATCAAATGGAAGGTCTATTCGTGGATCTGGATGCATCTGTTTCCGGTTCGGCGTTACTTGCTCGCCGCCTACAGGCGTATCTGGCTGAGATTTTTCAAACCTATTTAAAATATGAAAGCAAGAAAAGGATTCAATCTCCGCAACGTCTGCGGTGAGCAGATCATTGTTCCCGAAGGAAAGGAAAACATTGACTGCAGCAGTATCATCAGCATGAATGAAAGTTCTGCCTATCTTTGGAAGAACATACAGGACAAAGACTTCACCGCAGAAGACTTGGTCAGGCTGCTCATGGATGAATACGAAGTCGACGAAGAAACAGCCGGCGAGGATGTCAGACAATTGATCCGTCAATGGCAAACAGCTGATCTGCTCGAACCATAAAGCTCACCCAACTTCCCTATAACAGGCCGCAAGACCCCACAGAATTCAACTCTGTGGGGTCCATTTCTCTGTTACAGATGACCCGAACGACACAGCTGCGTCAGGTGGGGTGATTCTCTTCAAACAGCTGCATGCGCTTCTCTAACAACGCGTACTGATGGTCGCGGATGAAAGAAGTACAGACTCGGAGCCCTTCCTGATGACTGCCGGTGGTGATCAAGCAGATGGCACTGACGCCATAGTACATCAGCTCATGAGCCAATTGGCCGGAGCTCAGACCCGGATAGCCAATTGTGAAATAGAAACCATCGGCAATCGGCTCGTCAAGATCTTTGTCATAGACGATATAAAAGCCATGACGGAGGAAGATTTCCTTCAGCCGATGAGCACGTTCACCATAGACACTGACTTCACGGCGGAAGTCATAAGTGCCGTCGGCAGCTGCTTTCAGGATTGCGGCCAAGGCATACTGGGCGCTGTGGGAAGTGCCCGAAGACAGCGCATAGAGCATTCGCGTCGAGAAGACAAGGCCGAAAGGCAAGCCTTCGTAACGGTCTGCAAGCGCCGGATAGTGGCGATGAAAGAGCGTGTCAGAGATGCAGGCGACACCGATGCGCTCACCTGCATAGCTGAAAGCTTTTGATCCACTGATAAGCAGAATATAGTTGTCGGTGTAGCGGGCGACCGTAGGCTGATATGGTGGATTATAAGGAACGCTCAACTGTTTGCGGAAATCCATGGCGAAATAGGCCAAGTCTTCCATCACGACAGCACCGTAACGGGTGGCCAATTCGCCGATGGCGCATAGCTCATCCTCATTCAGACAGATCCAGGAAGGATTGTTCGGGTTGCTGTAGACGATCGCACAAATATTCCCTTTCTCCAGATATGATTCGATCTTCGGGCCCAACTTCTCACCCCGGAAATCGTATACGTCGAACGTTTCGTAACGCACTCCCAAGACCTGAAGCTGCATCTTCTGCACCGGGAAACCCGGATCGATGAACAAAACCGTATCTTTCGCCGGGTCGGCTTGCGAGCAAGTGAGGAACGAAGCGAACGTTCCCTGCATGCTTCCGCAGACCGGAATGCAGCCCTCTGCTTTGATGTCGATCCCGATAAAAGCTTTCACGAAGCGTGAAGCCTGCTCCTTCAGTTCCGGAAGCCCTTGAATGTCGGGATAGGAATGGGCGATTCCCTCCTCAAGCGCCTTGATCTGTGCCTTTACCCCGATATCCGAGGCAGGCAGCCCGGGGATGCCCATCTCCATCTTGATGAACTCCTCGCCCGACTCCTTTTCAGCATAAGCCGCTATCGACTTCACCTCTCTGATCGTCGCTTTGGCAAAATCATGGATGCCGAAATCACGGATCGCGTCATCAATGAGGTCTTTCTTGATCGGTGTAGGTCTCATCGCTGAGCCTCCCTTCCGATCCCCAAAGCCCTCACATTGGCGTTGACCACCTCTTCGCCTTTGCGTGCAAAGACCCGGCGAACGGCGTCTTCAAGTTTCGAAAACTCAATGCCAAGCGCTTTCTGGGCAGCCCCAAGCAGGATCATGTTGGCCGATCTGGGAATATCATTGTCCTTGGCCAGCTGCTCAATATCAATGCTGATCACGTTGGGCAAGACCTCGAGATCAGCCGAGAGAACGTCTTTGGCTGGATAATCAGGAATATTCACGTAGGGCGTACTCGACGTAATGATCCATCCCGTCTTGCTCAAGTAAGGCAGATAGCGCAACGCTTCCATCGGCTCCATGGAGATGATGACGTCGGCCGAGCCAAGTGCGATCAAGTCACTGTGTATCGGATCAGACGAGAGACGCAGATTGCTCTGCACGTCTCCCCCACGTTGGGACATGCCGTGAACCTCCGATTGCTTGATGTAAAGATTCTCCTTCATGGCAGCCTCACCGATAATGGTGGCTATGGAGAGTATACCCTGGCCGCCTACTCCACACAAAATGATGTCCGTTTTCATTTCTTTCCCTCCTTCAATCTTTTTTGTTTCAAATGCCTTTGGAATGTCTGTACGCACTCCCTGCGCGGTATGATCACACTGGTTCCCTGATATTCGATCTCTTCGCGGATAATCTTCGTGATCTCCGGCATGTTCTTCGGCACGGGCACGACGACCCTTAAGTGATCTTCCGGGACACCTAATCCACGGCAGATAGCCTCAAACTTGTTAGTCCCTGCGCTGTCTTGTCCACCAGTCATTCCTGTCGTCAGATTGTCGCTGATGATCACAGTGATGTTGGCGTTTTCATTGATTGCGTCCAGCAGACAGGTCATTCCGGAATGCGTGAACGTAGAATCTCCGATGACAGCAACTGCAGGCCAGAGTCCCGCGTCAGCCGCGCCCTTGGCCATTCCGATGCTTGCGCCCATGTCAACGCAGCTGTGTATGGCCTTGTAAGGCGGCATGAAGCCCAGCGTGTAGCATCCAATGTCGCCGAAGACGCGTGCGTTCGGGTAGTCGAGCAGCACCTCATTGAGTGCCGTATAGACGTCGCGGTGACCGCAGCCTTTGCATAGAGCGGGTGGACGTGGTGTCACATCCTCGCACGGAGCATAGTTCTCGGGAGCCGGGAGGCCGAATGCGGCCCGGACTGCGTCAGGTGTCAGTTCGCCCGTGCGCGGCAGTTCGCCGCTCAGCCTGCCCAAGATTGTTGCATTACGGGGCATGACTCCACGCACCATCTCTTCGATAAAGGGCTGCCCTTCTTCGATGATGAGAACCGAATCACACGCTTCGGTCAGGCGGTTGACAAGTTTCTTGGGAAGCGGGTATTGCGCAACGTGCAATACGGGATATGGACATCCGGACGGAAAACACTCGTTTAGATAGTTGAAAGCGATACCGCTTGCAATGACGCCGAGCCGGTGATCCGGTCCGTCAACATACTGATTGAAAGGAGACCCGACAGCATCCTGCTCCAATTGAGCCTGCTGTCCGGTCACGATCTCATTACGCTTGCGGGCAAAGGCGGGCAACAAAACCCAGTCGGATGCCTTTGCATCATAGTTGAGTGCATTCTCCTCGCGGGGCCGATCCGCAATTTCGACCACGGCACGTGAATGTGCCAGTCGAGTCGTGAGGCGCATCAAGACCGGCAAATGAACCTTTTCCGAATAGTCGAACGCCACAGCCATCATGTCATAAGCTTCCTGCTGGTTGCTCGGTTCGAATGTCGGGATCATGGCAAACTTGCCATAAAAGCGGCTGTCCTGCTCGTTTTGAGAGGAGTGCATGGATGGATCATCGGCCACTAAGACAACGAGTCCGCCGTTCGTACCCGTCATCGCCGAATTGACGAAGGGATCTGCGCAGACATTCAATCCCACATGTTTCATGCAGACCATTGCTCTCTTGCCCATGAACGACATACCCAGAGCCTGCTCCATGGCCGTTTTTTCATTTGTCGCCCAACGCCTGTGCAGGTTGCGTTCCTTCGCGACGGGCGACAGTTGGATATACTCCGTGATTTCCGTTGAAGGCGTCCCCGGATAAGCATAGACACCACTTAGTCCGGCATCAATCGCTCCCTGAGCGATCGCTTCATCACCCAATAATAATTTTTTCATATATCTTAGATCATGGTTGTGTTAATTCTACTTTCAAAGGAGCATCCAGCGCCTTGAGAAACTCGTCGATCCGCAGCTGCCATTCTGCTTGTGAACGGACATCGGCCTTGCTCCATGCACTTCCGAAATAATAGGAATATTTCTGATTGTTGCCTATGTTGCGCACCACGCCGATGGCATGTCCGACTGCTCCATCGGCCGGTTTGTCGTACAAAAGCTTTTTTGTAGCCGAAACACCATTGGGAAACAGCGCGCCCACATAGAGCTGATACTGATGGCGGGGATCGTCGGTCGGATCTGCATATTGAACAAACCGATCTCCGACCACAACGCTCTCGGTATCCTCCTCATGGATAACGACTCCTGCAGCCAGATCATGTCTGGCTGTCAGACCTTCATACCACACGGTCATCTTGTTGAAATTGGAGTTCTTATCCAAGCTGATAATGCGATGCTCTATCACGTTCCGGTCTCTTCCGACGACAGCCGGGTTGTAGGTTAAGGCGACGGTAAAACGAAGCGGACCATTGTCGAGGATCTTGTAGGTGCTGAAGCGATAGGGCATGACGAGAGCCCCGTCAACCATCAGAGCCGGTGTGCCGCAACCCAAGGTCGGTCCTACCTTATAGGCATCCAAGCCATAGCCGTGGTCTATATGGAACGAAGTGGCCAAGCGCGATTCGTTAGCCGCCTCCCTGTTGCCCGCCTTCTTGAGCCTCATGGTTTCTGCGTTGCCCTCCCGGTTCATCCGATAGCGCATGTCAAGCACGGTATCCGGCTGGTTCTTCGTCCACACATCAATGCCGTAAGCCTTCTCTCCACTACGTTGCAGGGCGGGTCCGTAAACACGGTATGCACCCCGGTCGTTCTCCCAGGCGATATCGTCCATCCGTTCCGGATAGAATCTGCCCTGTGTCCAGATGTGCATTTTACGAGGCACACCTGCGGCTATCGTGTATTCGGCAGTTCCCCCGGGGCATACTGTCACTTCGAATATGAGTTTGCCGTCGTAGGTGATCTGATAGTCCTGCTGGCTGCCGATGGCGTCCCTGACGACAAACGGCTGGCCGGCAGAGATGCCCAACTGCTTATACACTTCATTAATCTGCAGTTCGATGAGTTCCTGTCTTTGGTTTTTCTCCGCATTGCTGACGCGCACCTTTACATTGCCGGCCGTCGCTCCGGCCGATACCAACAGGAGGGCAGCGAGTATGATTCTGATAGTCTTCATGTTGTTCATAAGTCTGTTATTTTAATGTTGTCTCAAAGAAATTGCTGATCTGTCTCAGGAGATGATGCCGTGTGTTACCGCCATAGATGCTGTGATTGCGGTTCGTATAATAGATCTCCCGGAAGTCCTTGTCAGCCTGTACGAGCGCTTCGGCATATTCAAATGTGTTCTGCGGATGGACATTGTCGTCCACGGAGCCGTGACAGATCAACAATGCACCGTGTAGCTTCGAAGCCCGCAGGATAGGATTGTCGCCATAGCCCTCGGCGTTTTCCTTCGGCGTGCGCATATACCGTTCGGTGTAGACGGAGTCATAGAAGCGCCAGCTGGTCGGTGGTGCGACTGACACGCCGGCCCGGAACACGCCGCGCCCTTCACTCATGCTCATCAGCGTGTTGAATCCTCCGTAGCTCCAGCCCCATATTCCGATACGGTCTTTGTCTACATAGGGAAGCGTTGACAGATACAAGGCGGTTTCCACCTGATCCCTTGATTCGAGTTTGCCAAGATTCAGATAGGTGCACTTCTCGAAGTCTGAACCGCGTCCTCCTGTGCCCCGACCATCCACACAGACGACCACAAAGCCGTGCTGAGCGAGATAATGATCATAGAGGCCACCCTGTCCCATGGAGCCTGAGGCCCATGCATTCTTCACCTGCTGGCTGCCCGGTCCGCTATACTGATACATGATCACAGGATACTTCCGTGAAGCAGAGAAGTCCGCAGGCTTGACGATCCAGCCATCCAGCTTCACGCCTTCGGAAGTCGTGAAGGTAAACATTTCGCGATTGGAGAGACGGTATTTGGCGAGCTCGTCTGTCAATTCACGGTTGTCCAACATGGTTTCGACAATCTTACCTTTCTTATTACGGATGGTATAGACATACGGATGGTTCAGGTCGCTCCATGTATTGATGAACGAAGAGAAATCCTTCGCGAAGAGCGCATCATTCCAGCCTTCCTGATCCGTGAGCCGTTCGGCCTTCCCATTCTTATGAGACACGAACACCTGACGGTCATGCGGATTGAGCGCTGCGGCCTGATAGTAGACATCGCCTGATGCCTCATCGTACCCGTAGACGGCAGTCACGTCGTACGCACCATCACTGATCTTCCGCAACAAGGTCCCGTTCAACGAGTAGAGATACAGTCTCATGAATCCGTCACGGTCACTTGGAAGGAGGATACTGTTTTTCCCGATCGTGATCCCTTCCATGGCCTCTTCCTTGACATATTTCAGGACACGCTCCTGAATGATCAGTTGCGAAACCGTGCTGTATGGGTTGACGGCATAGAGATTCAGTTCGTCCTGATGACGGTTCATCGTATAGACGACGATCTTCTGCGGATCGGCCGTCGGCTTGATCCTCGGCATATAGCCGTCGGCGGCTATCGGCACCTGCAACTGTCGGGTCTTGTGGCTCTTGATGTCATAGGACCAGGCGGTGACTGTCGCATTGTCCTCGCCCGCTTTTGGATATTTGTAGGTATAGAAGGAAGGGTAGACCGCGTTTTCGGTATGTTCCGGACGCAGTCCCTTGTACCACTGCAGCGAGTAGGTCTTCACTTTGCTCTCGTCATATTTGAGCCAGCAAATCATCGAACCGTCAGCCGTGAAGGTCAAGGCACGGTCGAAGCCGAACTCTTCTTCATTGACCCAGTCGGGAATACCGTTGATGATCTCGTTGAATTTGCCGTCTTTGGTCACCTGGCTTTCAGCATTGTCATAGAGCAGTTTGACCAAATAGATGTTGTTGTCGCGTACGAATGCCACCTGCAGACCATCCGGCGACCATGTCGGGACCTGTTGCGGACCGCCCTGGGAGAGTTTCTCCAACTTGCGGCTCTTCATATTATATATGTAGAAGACGGCCTTGTAGGACCTGCGGTAGACGGGCTCCGTCTGTGTCCGGATCAACATCCTGTCTCCGGTGGGCGACATGACATATCCGTCAAACCCTTCGATCTTTTCTCCCTGAGTGTTGCCGACGTCGAAGAGCACCGCCGTCTGCTTCCCTGTCTTGAATGAATACCGGACGATCTGCTTGCCGTCCTGGCTGATCTGTGCATACTGGTCCGTGCCCTCCAAAGGATTGATGCCTTTCACGGTCCGGGCAGCAATCTTTCCATTGGCTACGGCTTTCAATTCGAGCCTTTCCTGTGCATGTAGTCCAAAGGATCCTAACACGAGAACGGCACACGCTGCAATAAAATTTTTCATTTGTTGTTTTTTCATATAAGATGATGCAAAGATATAAAATAATAAGTATTTTTGCAAAGGATTTATATGAAAAGATTTGTCTGATCATGGAACTGCCCTACAACGACTTCGGAACGTGGATTCGACGCCGATTTCCCTACCGCGTCCAGAAGATCTCCATCGACTCGGGATTCAGTTGTCCCAATCGGGACGGCCGAATCTCCACGGGCGGGTGCACCTATTGTGACAACCGCACGTTCAATCCCTCCTATTGCGACCGGCGGAAGACGGTGGCCGAACAGATAGAAGAAGGCAAGCGGTTTTTCGCGCGCAAGTATCCGGACATGAAATATCTTGCCTATTTCCAGGCCTTCACCAACACCTACGCTCCGCTCCGGCGTCTTCAGACACTCTATGAGGAGGCGTTGGCGGTCGACGATGTGGTGGGCATCGTCATCGGCACGCGTCCCGATTGCATTACGGATGAACTGCTCGATTATCTCGAAACACTCAACCGGCGGACGTTTCTCTTAGTGGAATACGGCATTGAGTCAGCCAATGACACAACCCTGGCTGCCATCAACCGGGGCCATACGTTTGCCTGCAGCCGCGAAGCCATCGAAAAGACCCATGCCAAAGGCATCCTCACCGGCGCGCACATCATCCTCGGACTGCCCGGTGAAGGCGCACAGGAGTCGCTCCGCCAGGCGCCGGTCATCTCGTCACTCCCGATCGATGTGCTGAAAATCCACCAGATGCAGATCATCCGCGGCACTAAGCTCGCTCTGCAATATGAGACAAACCCGTTTCCGGTCTATGGCCTTCAGGAATACCTGCAGTTGGCCGCCGACTACCTGCGACGCCTGCGCGCGGATCTAATTATCGACCGATTCACGAGCCAGGCGCCTGCCGAACTGCTCATTGCGCCACGCTGGGGCATCAAAAACCATGAGTTTGCCGACCTGCTGATCCAACATTTGAAAAGGACGGGAGCCCGGCAAGGCGACTTAACGACCTAAACCTTGAATATCGTTATTCATCATGAGAAAGGGCACCGTGACCTTTGAGTGTTTCTTCATGAAACGGTCCACCATCTTGACATACGGTGTATTGTAGAGGTTCTGACCGATCACTTTATTGACCGTCCACATCACCTTGCCCATGTGGATGTCGCGTTCCAACTGGGTGCGCGAATCAAATTGGTCAAGCGGATAGAGGCTCAGGAGATAGAAGGTGAGACAATCAGGCACGATATAGCTCCTTGTCATCGACTGCCGTTGAGCATAGGAGTAGAACTTTTCATACAGGCTGTAGTTCGAGCCCATATACTTATCCAAGCAGATACCGATCATCTTGTCGCCCACGATGATGCTTTGGTCGAACGAACCGATCTGCGCATAAATAACAGGAATCGGCAGGTCGGGAAACCATTTCCTCAACTTGCCGAACCCTTGCTGTAACTGTGCGTTGATGTCATCCATCTTTGCATATTCCGATGTCACGTCAAGGAGTAGCTGCTGGAGCGTCGAATCCTGATAGAAACGTAAAAAACGGGTTGCGATGTCCTGATCACTCATGACGCCGATCTGCAGGACTTTCTCAATGAGTGTGCGTGACTGCATGGGATAGAGGATGTTCATCTCCTGCATGGCTGAGAAATCACCGGTCGTCAGATATCTGCTCTGCAAGCGGTCAAAACGCTGCACTTCGATACGCCCATAGTGCTCCCCAGCCCCGTTGGGACTGAGTTTGAACTCGCATGCTATACACAATAGAGCTGTCATCAAGAGCAGACATGATACTTTTTTCACAAGTGTTTTCTACAATCCTTTTAATTGTTTCGCTTACAAAAGTACTAAAAAATATTTCTAAATCCAAATTTTAAGCTAAAAAAAACAAACAAGTATCGAGAAAAAAGCTATTTAAGTTTAATTTAATAAAATTGTCATACCATAATTACGGAATAAGTCCTGATTTTGCAGACTTACTTAAAAAAAATGGCGTATCTTTGCAATCAAAATCTACAAATAATCAAAAACTAATGAAACATTTTCCATTCATGGCTGCCGCCCTTCTGTTCTGTTCCAACGTCATGGCACAGCGGAGCTTGACGGTCAGCATCACCAATCCTTCCAACCATGGCAGAACCGACGCACCCGTAGTGCTCTCGCTTGCCAAATACGGCAAGGTCGGCTCGGCCATCGTATCCATCGACGGCAAGGAGATCCCGTCGCAGCTGGATGACCTGAACAAGGACGGCCGTTACGACGAACTGGCCTTCACCCTCGACTTAGCAAGGAAAGAGACCAAAAAAGCGCATATCGTCCTGTTTGCCACCGGCAAGCCCCGCACCTACAAGCCCCGCACGTTTGCCGAAATCGTGATGCGCAACACAAGCGTGCAGGAAAAGAACAAGCACAACATCTATCTGTCGGCAATCAGCGTGGAGAAGGCTACCCCAAACCAATACACGCTGCTCCACCATCACGGCGTGGCTTTCGAGAGCGAACTCGTGGCCTTGCGCATCTACTTTGACAATCGCCAGACGATCGATCTCTACGGAAAGTACCACAAACAGTTGGAGATCGAGCAGACTCAATTCTATCCCTCCAAGGAGCAGAAGGCCAACGGATTCGGCGACGACATCCTTTGGGTGGGCAACACTTTCGGCCTTGGGGCCATGCGCGGATGGAATGGCACAGAGCCGACGATGATCACCGACGTCGAAAACCGATGCCAGCGCGTCTTGGCCAAGGGCCCCGTACGCACCATCGTCGAGATGGAAGACAACCAGTGGACGATCGACCCGAACAAGCAGCCCGTCAACATGGTCATCCGCTACACGCTCTATGCCGGCCATAGAGACATTGCCGTCAGCGTGCGGTTCAGCCGTCCCGTGGGCGACTTTGAATTCTCTACCGGCATCATCAACGTGAAAAATTCGACCGAGTTCAGCGACAAAGCCGGATTGCGGGGATGCTGGGGCCGCGACTGGCCAGGCGGAAAGCCTCAGGAGGGATTCAAGGAGGAGACCGTGGGATTAGGCATCTACATCCCCACACGATTCATCCGCAGCGAGCGTCCCGCAGACAAGGACAACTACGGCTATGTCATCCGTACCGCTACCAACCGGCTCAACTATGCCATTGCGTTCAACAGCGACAACGAAGAGTTTGGCATGCACTCGGAGAAGGACTGGTTTGACTGGCTGAAGACATGGAAGAGCGACCTGCAGACACCGCTCCTCATCAAGTGACGCAAATGCCGCCGGAAGGCCGTCCGAATCATGCCGCTTAGGCATAGCATAACTGCGCCCTGCGCAAAGCTATGCTCCGGGCGGCCAAGAGCTATCCTTTTGGCGGCCCAAAGCTATGCTCCGGGGCGCCCGGAGCATAGCTCTGCGGAGCCCACATTTAAAACATTGATTTTCAACAGCTTACAAAACCACCTCACGGGAGGTAAAAAGAACCGGACTCCAATCGGCTTCCGGCTCTTTGCATGCAGGCATTTCCTGTCTGCTACGCATGGTAGCACCAGCCGTGTTTGCAGGCTCAGAGCTTCCCTTCGCGTTTATATTTTTCGTAATAGTAGGTCTTGATGTCCGCATCGATGTCCCCTGCCCTGCGCTTACCCGTCACATAGGGCTTGATCATTTCGCCGATCCCCATGAAAGCCACGCCGACAGCGATACTGGCAATGAAGTTGAGCAGCTCATGCTGGATGAACTGCCGGTCGAGGAAGACGACCATGGCGGCAATCGGGAAGATCAGCAGCAGCCAGTCACCGGCCGTATTGAGGCGGGTGGTGTTGCGACGTTCCTCCGCCAGATCATGCGGTGCCTGGTCGATGAGACGTTTCTTGTTGATCTGCCAAAACTCTTCAAATTCTTTTTCCATGATCGTTTCTAGGATTGATGATTGCTGTCTGCCGGACATCGGAAGAGCATCAGCCCGAGTCCGCCCTGCATGAGCCTTGTCAGCCGGACGAACTTTCAGAAAGCCATTTCTCCAAGTCCTTTACCGTGCAAAAATACGTTTTTTCGGTCAGACGGCATACAAATCCGGCAAAAATATTGTCCCTCCGCTGCATTTTTCTCATATTCGGACCGCCTGCGGACAACAGCCGCCGCAACGCCGCCATCGACAAGCCTTGCAGCATTAGGTCCTTTCCCGAAAATCCATAATGCAGCCGGTAACCAGCCCTACGAGGAATTCTTTCTTCGGTAATTTTCATTCACGTTCGGCCATTTTTTAGTAATTTTGCACCCTGAAAGATCAATAGGTATATGCAAAATCAATTTTCAAGAACCCAACTGCTGCTCGGCAAGCCCGCCATCGACACGCTCAACGGCGCCCGCGTGGCTGTCTTCGGCATCGGAGGCGTAGGCGGATATGTCGTGGAAGTGCTGGCACGGAGCGGCGTAGGCGAACTGGACCTCTTCGATGATGACCGTGTCTGCCTGACAAACGTCAACCGCCAGATCTACGCCCTGCTCTCCACGGTGGGACACCACAAGGTGGACGTGGCTGCGGAGCGCGTGCATGACATCAACCCACGCTGCATCGTCCATAAATACAAGATGTTCTACATGCCGCAGAATGCGGACGACATAGACCTCAGTCAGTTCGACTATGTGGTCGACTGCGTGGACACGGTGACCGCAAAGTTGGAACTCATCAGACGATGCCATGACCTCTCGGTGCCCATCATCTCATGCATGGGCGCTGCCAACAAGCTCGACGCCACCGCTTTCCGCGTCACAGATATCAACAAGACGAAGATGGATCCGCTGGCGAAAGTCATCCGCAAGAAACTCAGAAAACTGCATATCGACCGGCTGAAGGTTGTCTACAGTGAGGAAGAGCCCCTCCGCCCCATCGACGATCCTTCCATCAGCTGCCGCTTCCACTGCATCTGCCCGGACAAGGACATGCGCAAATGCACCGAGCGACGTGACATCCCGGCCAGCAATGCCTTTGTGCCGGCAGCTGCAGGACTGATCGCCGGCGGCGAGGTAATCAAAGACTTGGTGAAACGGGCGCAGACCATGCGGATCACACCCGAGGAGGCGGCCGAAAGCGAACCGGCCCGGAAGGCGGCTGAAAAGGCTGCCGCGCACATGGAAAAATGCAAGACCATCGCGCGCGCAAAGAAGGAAGGCACATGGGTGGATGACACTGTGGTCAAGCCATTGCCGGTCTGAGCGCAATCCGGAAGGCCAGTGGGATTGACCCGCAGGCTGCTTCCTCCGCGCCGACGGCAGACGGCTCACTGTTCCGCTTCCGGTCCCGGCGAGAGGAAAAGAATCGGTAAAATGAATAAACCTCTTCAGCCTTGACACTGAAGAGGTTTATTGTTATCGCTCGTTGATGGGCTTATACGCCTTCTGTTGCAGGATGTTCTTGTAGGCGGGCCGGATGATCCGGCGGCCTTCCTGGCTCAACTCCTCGATGCGGTGGGCTGTCCAGCCTACAATGCGGGCCATGGCGAAGATCGGCGTATAGATCTCCTGCGGCAGTCCGATCATCTCATAGATAAATCCGCTGTAGAAGTCCAGATTGGCGCAGATAGGCTTCTTGCTCTTCCGGAAATTGGAAACGCACTTGATGCCTTCCTCCTCTATCAGTTTCAGGAACTCATATTCCTCCTCGCGGCCCTTCTCTTTGGCCAACTCCCCGGCCAGCCTCTTGAGCTCGACGGCACGCGGATCGCTCATCGTGTAGACCGCATGGCCGATGCCGTAGATCAGTCCCGACTTGTCATAAGCCTCCTTGTTGAGCATCCTGTATAAATAGGTGTCAATCTCATCGATGTTCTTCCAGTCGCTGATCTGATCCTTCAGATGGTGGAACATGTTGATCACCTTGATGTTGGCACCGCCATGCAGGGGGCCTTTCAGAGATCCGATGCCGGCCGCGATACTTGAGTAGGTGTCTGTGCGGGTTGAACTCGTGACACGCACAGTGAACGTAGAGTTGTTTCCGCCACCATGTTCGGCCTGGATAATGAGCAGCAGATCAAGCATCCGGGCATCCAACTCGGTGAAGCTTTCGTGCTTCAGCATGTACAGGAAATTCTGCGCAATGGAGAGGTTCTCACGCGGATAGCGGATGTGGAGACTGCGTCCCTGAACGCTATGACGGTAAATATGGTAGGCGTAAGCTATGATCGTGGGGAACTTCGCGATCAGTTCGATCGACTGACGCATCAAGTTATCACGCGAGATCTCATCAGGATTGGGATCGAAAGTATACATCTCGAGCACGCACCGTGCAAGTATGTTCATGATGTTCGATCCTTCCAAGTCGATGATATGGACGATCGTGCGGTGGTCAAGCGGCATATTGTCGTTCAAGAGTTCCTGAAAGGCTGCCAGTTCTTCTTTGTCCGGCAGATAGCCAGAAAGCAAGAGGAAGGCCGTCTCCTCAAATCCGAAACGTTTTTCGCTCAGCAATGGCGAAACCAAATCATCCAACTCGTAACCCCGATAGTAGAGTTTGCCCGGACAAGGGGTCAACTTCCCGTCTGCCGTACGTTCGTAGCCGATGACGTTGCCGATGTTGGTCAGACCGACCAACACACCGGATCCGTCCTCGTTGCGCAACCCGCGCTTCACGCCGAACTGCTGATAAGCCTCCTTGGGGATCTTACACGAGTTCTTCACTTCATCCGACAACTTGTAGATCAAATATTCTTTCTTCATTCGCAATCATCCTTATTAAACTTTGTTTTCATTCATTCTATCTTGCAAAAACCGCAGGACAAACTCACCTAAAGTCTTCGTCCTCTCTATTCCAGCATAGATTTCATCTCTGTTTGATCCATCCCTTCACCTTCCTCGATCAGATACCACATTGCTTGGAAAAGTTCAGCGCGCTGCCGGCCCTGAACCAGTTGATCTGCATTTCATTATAGGTGTGATCGACAGGGAAAGTGTCTTCCGTGCCGTCAGCATGCTTCAGGCGGATCTGCAACCGCCTTCCAGGCGCGAAATCCGTCAGTCCCAACAACGAGATACGGTCGTCCTCCTGCACCCGGTCGTAGTCTCCCTTGTCGCAGAACGTCAGAGCCAGCACACCTTGTTTCTTCAAATTGGTCTCATGAATGCGTGCGAAGCTCTTGGCAAGGATGACCTTCACGTTGAGGAAACGCGGTTCCATCGCCGCGTGCTCGCGGCTCGAGCCTTCCCCGTAGTTATCCTCCGCGACCACGACGGACGAGATGCCGTGTGCCTTATAGGCCTTTGCGGCGCCCGATACCTTCTTATATGTGCCGTCTAACTGATCCTTCACGCGATTGCTCTCTCCGTCGAAAGCATTCACGGCACCCATCAACAGATTGTCCGAAATATGCTCCAAATGGCCGCGGAACTTCAGCCAGGGCCCCGCCATGCTGATATGATCGGTCGTGCACTTACCTTTTACCTTAATCAAAAGAGGCATATCGATCAGGTCCCTGCCGTCCCAAGCCTCGAAAGGTTCCAGTTTTTGCAGACGCGTCGATGCCGGATCGATCACCACTTCAATACCTGTGCGATCCGCCCTGGGCGGTAAGAAGCCCGGATTGGATACCTCAAAACCGCGCGGAGGGAAAGTATCGCCGGTAGGAACGTTCAGCCAGACCGCTTCTCCGGCACTGTTCAGCAACGGGTCCGTGATCGGATTGAAATCGAGCCGACCTGCAATGGCAAGTGCTGTGGTCAACTCCGGAGAAGCCACAAAGGCATAGGTGTTGGGATTACCGTCGGCTCGGCGCCTGAAATTGCGGTTGAATGAGGTCACGATTGCATTCTTCCGCTCCTCCTCAGCGCCATGTCTTTTCCATTGTCCGATACATGGACCGCAAGCGTTGGTCATGATGATGGCTCCTATTCTTTTAAAGTCTTCGAGGATGCCATCACGCTCGGCAGTGAACCGGATCTGCTCTGAGCCGGGATTGATGATCAGCTGACCTTTGACAGGAATATGCTTCTCGTAGGCCTGGCGCGCAATGGAGGCCGCCCGGCAGAGATCCTGATAGCTGGAGTTGGTACACGAACCGACCAGCCCAACCTCAATGATCATCGGGTAATCATTGGCAGGCGCCACCTGCTTGACTTCCGTTACGGTCATCGAGGCATCAGGAGAGAAAGGTCCATTCAAATGAGGTTCGATCTCCGAAAGATTGATCTCGACGATCTGGTCGTAGTATTTCTCCGGCTGATCGTATACTTCCGGATCGGCTTGAAGATGCTTTCCGTTCTGACGGGCCAATGCTGCTATCGCTTCACGGCCGGTCTTTGCCAGATACTCTTCTGCATGATGGTCGAAGGGGAAGATTGAGCACGTCGCGCCTAATTCGGCTCCCATGTTGCAAATAGTAGCCTTCCCGGTTGTCGACATGGAACTTAAACCGTCGCCGAAATACTCCAATATGGCATTCGTACCACCCTTCGTGGTGAGCCGTCCCAATATTTCAAGGATCACATCCTTAGACGATGCCCACCCCGTAAGGCTTCCTGTGAGATGAACACCTATCATGCGGGGCATCCTGAGTTCCCAGGCTTGGCCCGTAAGGACATCGACCGCATCGGCCCCACCTACGCCCACGGCGATCATTCCCAATCCTCCGGCGTTCGGGGTGTGTGAATCCGTACCGACCATCATGCCGCCCGGGAAGGCGTAATTCTCAAGGACGACCTGGTGAATGATACCTGCGCCGGGCTCCCAGAATCCAATCTGGAATTTCTGAGATACCGAACGGAGAAACTCATAGACTTCTTTGTTGGCACTCAATGCTGCTGGCAGATCTTTCTCAACGCCCCTCTCGGCTCGGATCAGATGGTCACAGTGAACAGAAGCCGGCACTGCAACGCTCGACTTGCCGGCATTCAAGAACTGGAGAAGAGCCATCTGAGCCGTGGCATCCTGCATGGCGACGCGGTCGGGACGGAAATCCACATAGTCCGTACCACGTCTGTGAGGTTTCAACAGACGTTCACTGCTATCATAAAGATGGGTGTATAGAATCTTCTCAGTATAGGTCAAGGGGCGGCCTAAACATTTCCTGGCTTTCTCTACTCGCGTTTCATAAGAAGCGTAAAAAGCTTCGATCATCTCCCGATCCAATATCATCGCATTTACATTTTACTGACGGAATGCAAATATACGAATAAAATTGCTTATCGTAACGATATTGGTCAGAAAATAATCAAAATGATTTAAAAACACCACAAAAAAGCAAGAATCTATCGCATACTTATTCATTTAGGATCTCATTGACATCAAGTTCCGGGGGCATTCTCGGTATCTCGTTGCCAGAGGTTTCCTTTACGCCCAATTCTTTCAGTTCGTTTGCCTTCTGGACAATGCTCTGCCGACCGGTGAAGGCTTTCTTATAGACCTCGTCATAGTGCTTGTGCAGCGCTTCAATATCAGTCCCGACCTTTTCAAAGAGTTTGACGAAAGCGCCGACACGTTTAAGCATTTCTTCGGCCATATCAAATACCTTCTTTTGGTTTTCGGTCTGTACGTACTGCCTCCAAGCGATCTCTATCATCTTCAGAATGGCCATCAGGTTTTGCTGACTGGTAATAAACACCTGCCGATTGAACGCATCATTCCACAGCGTAGGCTCTGTTGCGAGGGCCAGTTGCAAGGCCCCTTCATTGGGCACAAACATGATCACGAAGTCGATAGCGTGCCTTGGCTTGCGGATATATTTGCTGTAATCCTTTTTAGCCAGATTCATATATTGTGTCCGGATGCTTCTTACAAGGTCGGCTGCATATTGCTTTTTGAGCGCTTCATTCTCGGTATTGACATACTGATAATAGGCTTCGATTGACATTTTTGAGTCAATCACGACATCTTCATTATTCGGATAGTGGAGGATGACGTCAGGTATCATGCGCTTGCCTGTCTCTTCATTGATGACGGCATTGCCCTTCTCATCCGTGATGGTCTGCTGAACGTCGTAGTTGATGCCTATCTTCAGCCCCTGCGCATCGAGGATATCAGTCAAGATAAACTCGCCCCAGTTGCCTTGAGCCTTATTGGCTCCCCGGATGACATTGGTCAAACGGGTAGCCGTGTCGTCAATCTTGTCGGTCCTGGCGGCCATCTCCTTGAGTTGCTGAGACAAGGATGCCGTGTTTCGGGCGGTCTCTGAATTGGTGGTCTGGATAGCCTGATGAAGCTGCTCAATGTGCTGCTTTAACGGGCGGGTGATGTTTTCCAATGACTCTGAATTCTGATTTTTCAGACGGTCAGAGGTCTGATCGAGCACCCGGGTGGCCAGATTGGCAAACTGCTCCTGCACGGTTCGCAGCTGCTCCTGAAACTGCTCGCGCCTCAACTCCGATTCTTTGGAGTTCTGAACCTGCTCGGATTCCAATTGTGCCTGTACGCCACTGAGCGCCATCTTGACGTTTGTAAGCTCATCACTGAGCGCTCTTTTCTCTTTATTGGCGGCCTCCAATTGTGCGAGTGCAACCGTCCGGGCATCCGATGCCTGTCCTAACTGCTGACCGATCAGCATCAGTTGTGCATCGACCGCTTTCTTCTTGGCATACACCAGCATGAAACCGAGCATGGCTCCAACAGCTAATCCTATCAAAAGAAACAGTATTTCCATCTTATTCAATTTAGCGCAAAGATA
>ONHE01000026.1 GCA_900317545.1 uncultured Prevotella sp.
CATGGCTGGATTCGTCTATCAGATTGGCGGAAACATCTACAACGCCAACGTCATGCACGACATGATGGGCAATAAGGACAACATGCTCGGCTCTAACCGGCTCGCCGAAGTGGCAGAGACCTTCCGTATCTACGACGTAGATGCCAACGGGGATCTGTTCGCAGTGACCGATCCGACAGCACTGGCAGCACTCAATGCCAATGCCAAATATGCCCTTCCCTACTGCGAATATGGCCTGGTGAACTCTGAATTCATCGAAGATGCCTCCTACTTGCGCCTGCAGACACTGACCGTCGGCTATACGCTGCCGCGCACATGGACCAAGAAGGTGGGCATCTCAAACCTGCGCATCTATGCCACGGGATCCAATCTGTTCACCCTGACAGGCTATAGTGGACTTGACCCATCAATCAACACGGCTCCCGGCGGATCCAATGGATTCCCGACCCCGAACTATGATTACCACTCCTACCCACGTTCCCGCTCATTCACTTTCGGTCTCAACGTAACTTTCCTATAATAAATGTAGCATCATGAAAAAGATTATATATTTGACACTCTGCACAGCAGGTCTGACAGCATTGACATCATGCAGCGACTTCTTGAACACCAGTTCGAAGTCCGTTGTCGATGGAGACTTCGTCTTTTCCAATATGGTTACGGCCCGCGCAGCAATGGACGGCGTCTACGAACAATGGCGCCAGACCGCCGGCTCACATGTTTTCGGTGACGGACTTTATTACGCAGCCGACATCGCAGGATCCGACATCATGCGCCATCCGGAGAAATTTTCCAACCAACCTGGCCGCCATTACCCCGAGACATTCTACCAGAACGGAACCTATGCGGGCAGTTACGGACTGCTGTCTTACATGAAGGAAGGTGACGGAGGCGACTATGCCTACCTCTACAGCTGCATCGGAAAGGCCAATGCCGTCATCTCCGCCATCGAGGAAATGCCTTCCTACGAGGAGATGATGAAGCAGACGAAGCCCACGTCGCTCAGTCAGCTATACGGAGAAGCTGTCGCCATGCGCGCCACAGCATATCGGGAGCTGATCAAGTATTTCGGTGACGTACCTTTCCAGAGCAAGTTCGGCTTGCCGGCAGGGAGCCTCGCCTCGCGCGACTCGATCTATGACGTGATTCTGGAAGATCTCCAGAAAGTGGAGCCACTGATGTTTCCCGTCGGCTCCGCACCAGATTTTGCTTCCACGGCAAAGAACTATTTTTCACAGACTTATGTGGCCGGGCTCATCGGGCGCATCGCTTTAGAGGCAGGAGGCTACCAGACCCGCCGCGGCGACATCAAGCCCATGGCGGGCGACGGCAGTGCGGTGACGATCGAACGCTATCCCGGAAGCACCGAGAACAATGGTGCCAACTATGGCCGCAGAAGTGATTGGAAGAAATATTATGAGCTGGCCAAGACCTACTTCAAGAAGGTCATCGACGAGCCGGGCAGCGCTACGTTCCATGAAACTGATCCGCGCGCAACAGGCAAACAAGGTCAGTATTTCAACAATCCCTATCAATATTTCTTCCAGCAGATGATGGATGACGACCTCGCATATGCCGACGAGTCGATCTACGAGTATCCCCAGCAACAGGGAGTAGACAGTGACTCGCGTACCTATGCTCTCGGACGGCCATCGAACGGAGGCAGCAAGAACGCCTATCCCTGCAAGGACTATGGTCAGGGACGTGTCAATCCGGCTTTCTACTATGGTATGTTCGATCCGAACGACATGCGTCGCGACGTGGCCGTCACTTGCACAGGAAGCGACGGAAAGGGCAACGAGATGCTGATCCCGTTCGTTCCCAACTCTAAATCCAACGGCGGAGGACTGAGCTGCAACAAGTGGGACGAAAACCGCCAGAAGACTGTCTTCATGGCGCAGCGCCGTTCCGGCGTCAACGGACCTTACATGCGCCTGTCGGAAATCTATCTCGGATATGCCGAAGCCTGTGCTGCCACAGGCGACGAGGCTAACGCCAAGGCTTACCTGACCAAGATCCGCAACCGGGCATTCGGTGGTGCCGCACTGGCCAAGACTGACGAATTCATCCAGAAGGAAGGCTCGCTGCTCGAGGCTGTCATCGACGAACGCGGCTTTGAATTCGCCGCCGAGGGCGACCGCAGATGGACACTGATCCGCACCGGACTGCTCAACAAGAAGGTCAAAGCAGTGAAAGACATGACCCGCGCGATGATCGACGGGCTCAAATCGAATGGATATTACCAGTTCCCCAACGGCAATGTGATCTCCAATTACGTATGGACCAAGGCCGTTGATGGCAAGGCTCTCTATGGCTACCGACTGACTACGCAGACCCCGAAGGGCAAGGAGAACGATCCCGTACTCTATCCCGGATGGCGCGGACAGAATGACGAGTGGGAGGCATACGGATGCAATTACAAGGGAAAGACCAACACCAACTTAGCCATCAAGGGTCTCTTCAACTACATAGACCCCAACGGTGCCGAAGCAAAAGCACTCGAAGCCGAAGGCTACAAGAAGGTTAACTGGGGGGCTGACATCGTGAAAAATGAAGACGAGTTCTACAAGTATCTCTTCTACGACTATGACTACACGAAGGCTCCGATCTATCTCTGGCCCTTCACGCCGAACATCATGACCACAGGCGGATTCACTAACGGTTACGGATTCGCCCAGGAATAAAGGCCTGGACCGCCGGTCCTCAGCCCATTGACCCGTCCTCCCCCGCAGCACACGTTTCCGATGGCTGTGGGGGAGGACTCGCTTTGTCCGGGCGGCAGCTCACAGGCTACACCCTCCGTCTGATCCCTCCGCCGTGACCGGAGAATCCCTCTTGGTCGGCCGGAG
>ONHE01000049.1 GCA_900317545.1 uncultured Prevotella sp.
GGGTCGAAGTGGTCACGATGTTCGTGTGTGACGAGGATGAGGTCTGCCCGCTCCATCTTTGAGTAATCGGTATGAGGCATCACGACATCTGTGACAGGATCCACTTCGATGATCCGGCCGTCGTAGTTGATTTCCAAGGAAGCATGCTTGATCGGTCTGATCCGGATCGTTTTGCCTGACCGGGTCGTGAATGTGTCTGACTGGTCTGCCGCCCGTGTCCCGTGCGCACAAGAACTTCCGCTCAGCATGAGTGCGGTCAAGGTAATCAGAAAAAATGCTGTTTCATATCGTTTGATGCTAAGTGATATCACTGTAGTTCTTTTTCTGCAGCTCCGTCCATGTCTTCTGGCATGCCTTCGTCGAGTCTGTCCTGCCAGAGAAACTTCATTGTCTCGTGTACGATGATGCCGCTCAGGAAGAGTTGGGACAGCAGGTTGGGGATAGCCATGAGTGCATTCATGCAGTCGGAAATGTTCCAGACCAAGGACAGATTGACGATGCTGCCGGTGAAGACGGCTGGGATGTATAGCACGCGGTATACGTATGTCCACCGCTTGCCATTCAGATATTCCACCGCCCGTCATTGGTCTTCACTCGGTATTTGATGGGCAATAAGCCTTCGGCATATTTGGTTGAGATGCCGAATACACCCGTAAGCCAGCACCAGAACACGGCCCCGGGACCGCCCAACGCAATTGCCGTGGCCACGCCGATGATGTTTCCCGTTCCTATAGTGGCTGCAAGTGCTGTCGCCAATGCACCGAATTGGGACACGCCACCGGCTGTGTTGCTGTCTCTCTTGACTGATAAGCGGATGGCCGTGAATATCTTCCGTTGCGGGAAACGCAGTCTGATGGTCAGGTAGAGGTGTGTCCCCAACAGCAGGGTGATCATGGGCGAACTCCAGAGGAAGGCCGAGAGTTGGGAAAAGAATTGATCGGTCGCGTCAGCCATAAGCAGTTCTGTTTTGATTGGGTGGAGTCCGGGTCAGCTTTTGTTATGTTGTTTGGCAGACTCGTCTGCCTCAAATCTGATTCTCACATATTTGAACCCCATACTCCGGAGCATATTTTCGAACTGGACAGCGGCATTCCGTTGTGCGTTCCGGACGTTCTCGGGGGTGAGACATCGCTTCTTCATGGCCTGATAGGCTTTATGGTACAGTGCCTCGCGGGCATCCTCTGACCATTTCCCTTCCTGATAGAACGCCCGGCTGCGTGCCTCGTCGATGAAGTCATGATTGAGCAGCTTGACGGGCGGCAGCATCGCAATGATCGTGTCCCCGTCGCTTTTCATCCACCCCGGACGCGCCTCGTGCAGGTCGATCCCTAACCGTAAGGTGCCGTAATAGATCCTAACCAACTGGTCGTCTCCGAAGAAACCGTGCCTGATGGTGTCCACGATCTCCTCGTCACTGACGGCAAGAAACTCCCACTGACCGATGTTCTCGATGGTCCGGATCTGTGTCGGCGTGATGTCTATCCGGTCGTTCTGTTCGATCGAGATCTGATTGCTGCGGTTGATCCATACCACGGCAAAGATGCCGGCCAAGGCTACGAGCAGCAGCGTGGCCATGGTCATCAGCGCCGTCTTCGACTGACGTGCCAGGAGTGAAAGGATGTTATTTGCCGGCTGTTTCATGTTCGAGGGTTGATTTTTCAATGAGTGTGGCGATGTCTGACGGCGTGAACCGCTTCCGGAAGGTGATGGTCACGTCTTCCTGCTTGAACCCCATCTCGGTGATAAACGGGATCAGCGTACGGGCCGCACTGGCTTTGGACTGTTCGATGAGGTTCAGTTTAGGCAGGTCATTGAGGATGGCCTGGCGTCCCTGACGTTCGTAGTCGGTCAGCTCGGCATCACTGAAACGGCTTCTGAAGAGCGGCACATACTGCTTGACTTCAGCATGATTGATCCGCGTCCCGGTCAGTACGATCTTCGGATCCGGCAGGATGATCTCCACCTTGTCGCCGTTCCGGTTCACGTTCTTCTCGCTGAAGG
This sequence comes from uncultured Prevotella sp., assembly GCA_900317545.1. Lineage (GTDB taxonomy): Bacteria > Bacteroidota > Bacteroidia > Bacteroidales > Bacteroidaceae > Prevotella. The sequence goes on from ONHE01000049.1 coordinate 2,002, forward strand.
TGCTGAAATCGATGTAGGCTCTGACCGTCGCATCCATGGGGATGGCGATCTTGCGCTGGCCCATGGGCAGGTCAATGCTGAAATTCTTGCTCATGAAAGATCCCGTCAGCTTCTTCGTGTCATCGTGAGTGACGATCTTGTGGATATGGTATTCGGTGGTGTAGAGACGGGAACTCTTCTGGATGCGCATGACCATTTCGGGAATGGTATCTAGCATTTCGTCCACATTCCCGCTTGTCTTCTTGTCGGAACAGGCAGACAGTCCGACGGTCAGCAACAGGATGAGCAGGGGGTATATTTTCATTATGGGGATGTTAATAACTCTGCAAAGATAATAAAAAAACGTCAAAATGGAGGAAACGAGGCGTTTTTTTTCGTCAGTAATTAAACTCTGCCTTCTCTTCTGCATCATATTGTTAGTTACGGCCGCACAGTTCATATAACAATAAAAAAATGAAAGTAAAAATGAAAAAAATGATTTTATCGCTTGTTGCAGCAGTCGCATTCTCTGCAATGGCTATGGCTCAGGAAGCTAAGAAAGAGGCTGCGCAGTGCAGCAAGTGTGATAAGACCGAGATGCTTCAGCACCGTACGGATCGCGTTGTCAAGAAGTATGGCCTCAACGAGGACCAGGCCAAGCAGTTGCTCAAGCTGAATACTGCTTTTGCAGACAAGATGTCAGGAACCGGCTTGGGGCATTGTGGAAAGCACCAGCAGAAGGGGCAGTGCTGCCAGCAGAAAACGGATGGAGAGACTGGTGCTACCGCACAGCAGCAGAAGCAGTGCCCTTCAAAGGAGCAAATGCTGGCAAAAAGGAAGATGATGAAAGCTGAAAGGGAGAGCTACAACAAGGAGTTGCAGAAAATCATGACACCTGAGCAGTTCGCTCGGTACAGCAATGACCAGAAGAATGCACGCCAGCGCAGACAGCGCGGCAAGCGTGGTGGACAGCCAAAACAGACTGTCTGATCGGCCGTGCCAACAAAGTGATTATTCATAAACTAAACTTTTTTTTATATCGTGTGAAAGATCAATAGGATTATTAGTGTTTTTAGGATGATGGCACTTCTTCGGGATGGAAGAGGTGTCATTTTGTTTTTTAGCATTTTTTTCTTTGCCGTTCAACGAACTTACTGTAACTTTGCACGAGAGAAATAACGCGTAAAGATGAAAAAAATCCTGTCTCTCGTCGGACTGGTCCTGCTTTCAGGCGCACTGGCCGGTTGCAAGAGCGAGAAAAAGCCGAAAGATATCATTACCCATAAGCCGATCATTGTCAAGGCCGGAAAACCGCAGAAGATGGGCGACTACGAGCAGTCACGACAGATAGAGTGGCTGGGTAACACCTATACTGTCGAGGTGAGCTTCAAGGCCGATCCTGCTCTGCCCATCGTTGAGGATGGCAGTCAGAGGTTTTATGACAACCGGATCAGCCTCCGGATTGTCCGCAAAGATGGGACGGAATTCTTTTCCAAAACTTTCACCAAGGCCGACTTTGAGCCTTATCTCAACAGTGACTACGGTAGGGACGGGGCATTGCTCGGTATTGTCTTCGACCGAATCGCTGCCGGTCAGCTTGTTTTCGCGGCCAGTGTGGGCTCGCCCGACAAGTCGAGTGATGAATTCATCCCGCTGGTAATGAAGATTTCGCGCTTCGGGGAAGTGAGCATTAGAGAAGACTCACAGCTTGATGTCAATATGCGGGAAGGCAGTTCGGATCCGATAGCTGCAGAAGACGATGATGACGGTGTATAAGTATTTGCAGTTCAGTTATATATCGTTTCTTGAATAATCGAAAGGTCCAGTGGAACGGATGAAGTTTTCCCCGGGCTCTGAAGATGGACTTTGAGACGTCCGGATGGTTTTTGACGGACCCCTATAGGTGTTTTCTGCTGTTGGATGAAAATGGATCAGGCTTGACTTCATGCGTCGTATTTTTCATCTGTATTTGTGTATTCCCTTTTCTGTTCGTATTGCATAATCTTGCAAAATGCACCCTTTTGTGATGCTTTCGCATGCCTTTATGCGGTGCGGAGCAGACATATGGAGCAGTCTTTGCTATGCTTTGGGGCGCCCGCATGATAGCTTTAGCCTGTCCGAAGGATAGCTCTTCATAAGTCGGATGATGCAAACGGTTTGCCCGGAGATGTGATTTTTGTCAACAAAAATTATTTTGAGGCGATTCCGTTTGATCTGTGGCACGATCTCGGAGCGGATGGCTGTGAGATCATCCGCCTGTTTTTGAGTGCGCTGCAGACCGCTGCATGATTATGCAGATGTGTAGGCAGGCCATGACTTCCCATTGTCAAGAAATATCTGAAAGTTTCCTTCGTCTTCCCCGCGCCTGTCTTCTGACGGCTGATCAGTTGAGGATGAGTCGGCAGAAGAGTGCCGTCTGAAGGGCAAGGATAAGTGGTACGCCGTATTTGAACTTCAGATGTCGGGTTTTGTGGTGCACAGTGTACATGGCTGCCCAGGCACCGATAGAACCGCCGATGACGGCGAGCCCGAGCAGCGTAGCTTCGGGGATCCGCCACCGGTGATGGCGTGCCTTGCACTTGTCAATGGCATAGGCGAGGAAGGTGACCATGTTGACCGCAATGCCATAGAGCAGGATGAGTTTCATTTCCATTCGATCTTCAGATTGTGAAGCATGGTGGTGCCTTCGCCGGCCGTGCCGGTATGCTGGATGGCAAAGCCTCCGTAAGCGTTGGGCGTGACATCAGCCTGCAGGGCGACCGTGGACTTCACGTGCGCGTCGGCGGGCTTCTGAAGCGGCGTGGTGGTCGATGCCGAGGCGGAGAGTGTGTTTCCGTGGAGAGACACACGCAGCGTGCAGTTGGTCAGATAGCAGTTGGAGGTCACGGGATCTGTGAGGGGCGTGATGGTGCCATGATCGTACTTGACGAGCAGGAAGTCCACGGCGTTGGCGTATTTTGTCGTGCGGATGATGCGCAGGCCATAGCCGGTCAACGTCTGCGTGTCAAATTTCAGGCAGATGTCCATATACTGCTGCCGGGCGGAAGAGAAGCCCTGGCCGGCCTGTTTGCAGGGGTCGACGAGGAGAGTGACCTCCATATCGCCGAACGCACAGCCTGCCGGTGTGTAGCGGAGCCTGCTCCCGGGGCGTGTCTGCAGCAGTCCGGTGCCCTTGCAGCCATTGATTCCGGGGCCGTAAATCCAGAAGTCGGCGGCGTTGTCGACCGTCCAGTTCTGCAGCGTCACATCAGACGGCTTGTAGCCGTCGATGGTCCAGAGTCCGGGCTTGAGGTCAAGTTGGTTGGCACAGGGCAGATGGGTGAAGTCGGTAGTCAGCTCCCGGTCGCGCAGACCGGTCTGTTTGAATGTCAGAACCTTTGTCGTGAGGGTCACGGCGGTGCCCGGCAGCGAGCGCAGATGTTTCGGGCGGATGGTCACCTGCAGTCGGCAGTCCTTGTCTCCCGGCTGCAGTCGGTAGGCCGTTTCAGGGTTGCCGTTTCGGCTGACGCTGACTTCATAAGTCCGGTCCTTGTCTATGCGCGACCACGTGATGACCGATTCGTCGGCCCGTCCCTGCAGGTCGAGCGCATAATCCACGCGTGCCACGCCGTCCTTGACGGTCAGCCGGGGCTGCCGGGTGAACGCCGGGGCGGGCAGGGTGGAGGGCTTGACGGTGACAGAGGCTGCTCCTTCCAGTCCGTCGTCCGTATAGGCGATGATGGCGAAGTGGCGGGGCTTGTCCTCTTCGATCAGCGAGCGCACCCGGCACGTGCTGCCCGCCGGTTCGATCCTGACATAGCGTTCGTAGCCGGCTTCCACTTTCCAGTGGATCTGTCCTTCATAGAAGGCGTTGAGACTATAGCCTGCATGCCGCATGGCATCAGCCTTCAGCATGATCGGCTCCTGGCCGGTCTGGATCTCATTGCGCTGTGGCGTCACCGTCAGGCAGGTGGCGAGGTTGGCAGACTGTTCACCGACAAGCTCCTTTTGCCCTAACGGATCCCAGTCGTCATCACCCCTCAGCAGATTGTAGACGTTGTAGGTGCCGTCGGCAAGTTTGAAGGCAGCGAGAGCTGGTTTGTCGTCGAGTCGCACCGTGTTTTCCGGTTCGCGGGCAGCGATGACGATCGGTCGGCCGTTCATAGTCACGTTGGCCTGGTAGCAGCGCAGCCATTTTTCGGGCACAAGTGTCCAGGCCGCATAGGTCCCTTCTGGTGCATGGTAACGGCAGTCGATGACGGAAAGGGGATTGAGGCTTTTCGTAAAGTTCTGCCTGAGATAGTTGTGCTTCACGTGGAAGTCTGAATTGAGAAAGACGGCACCATGACGATCGCTGTTCCAAAAGGGCTTCGTGGCGTAGAATTCCATATCGCAGTCCAAGTAAACGCCCGTACTTGTCAAGGCGTCATCCGTACACTCCATGTGGCAGTGGTTGAATAAGATGCGCTTGGCACCGCCTAACGGGTTCATGTTAAGCCTGCTGATGAACCTCACGTTCTCTGCATAGATGCGGTCGCCGTGGCAATATGCCACGTGGGCTTGTGTGTAGGCCGGGTTGCGTTTGGCCCGATTCAGCTTCGGATTCAAGGGGAATTCAAGATCGACATTGCAGTAGTTGCCGAGCGTCATGTCGCGGATGGTCAGTCCGTTGCCGGTGAAGTCAAGCATCGTGAAGTTGCCCCGCGATCCCTGGGTCTGGCCTCTCCGGGATGCGAACACGATGTTCGCCGGATCCGGGTTGAGCCCCTTCAGGTGGAGATGCTCGCATTTCACGTACATTCCGATAGGCGCACTGCCGTCCTTGGTGCTTACTTCATCGGGCTTGTCTGGATCGTTTATCCAGTAGACCCATGGTGCGATGAGCACCGTCATGGGTGCATCGGCGGTCCCGTTCTGCAGGTGTTCGTTGACTTCCTGGAAGGTGCGGAACACGTAGGGATATTTGTCGGCTTCCGCCTGCGTGAGCTGTCCGTCCAAAAAGAAGGTCTTCGGGCCGAGCTGGTAGGTCTGTCCCTGATAGGTGACCGAATGGCCTGTGAACCGGATCGGATGTTTCCGGTCCAACGATTGGTATTGCTGCGCAAGGGTATTGGTGCAGAGCAGCATCAGCAGGAACGTGAGACCGACTTTGACGTTCATGGTTTCTGAGTTGTTTTAGTTGAAATATAGATAGAGCCCGATCATCACGGCGAATAGCAGGAACCAGCTCGTAAGGACCAGATAAGAACGTTCGTGGCGGATAGGACTCGGGATGTCGAAGCGTTGGCTGTCGTGGTCGCACAGGCTGGTGATGATCATTCCGATGCAGAGAATGACAAAGAGGTAGAAGCTCAGCAGCATGAAGTGCGGCCAGAAGTGGTATTTGTCGGCCGGCAGGATCCAGTAATAGAGCACGCCGACAAACAGGCAGAAGGCCGTTCCGACGGTCAGTGTGAGGTTCGCGCCGCGTGTCGTCGCTTTCTTCCAGAATACACCGAGCAGGAAGACCGTGGCCATCGGAGGAGCCAGAAAGCTCAGGACCGACTGGAAGATATTGAACAGATCGAGACCTTTGATGCTGTCTATGGCAACGCAAAGCATGATGGAGACAGCGGCCCCGATGGCTGTGACCATCCGACCGATATGGATGATATGCCGCTGGGAGGCTTCGGGGTGGTACTTCTTCACATAGATGTCCATTGTGAAGACCGTGCTCAGCGCGTTCAGAGCAGATCCGATGGTGCTGACTAAAGCTGCTGTGAGCACGGCGAAGACCAATCCCACCATGCCCTTGGGAAACAGCATCGTCACCATCGAGATATAAGTCTCGTCCGGATTGTCAAGGGTCATCTGACCCGTACGTACCATGGCGTATGCTATGATGCCAGGTAGAATGTAGAGAGGGACATCGAGTATCTTCAGCCAACCGGTGAAGTTGGCGCCCAACTGCCCCTGCTTGATGTTCTTGGCTGCAAGCACCGGCTGCACCATACTTTGATCGGTGCACCAGAACCAGACTCCCATCACCGGGTAACCCAATAGGATCGGAAGCCACGGGAAAGCCTTGTCCGTGTTCGGCTTGAACAGGATCCAATAGTCATCGGGCACATTCGCGGTCAGGGTTTCAAGGCCGCCCAAGCGGTGGATGCCGAGAATGGCCAGCGTGGCACTGACAAATATGAGCAGCAACATCTGATAGACGTTGGTGTAAGCGATGGCCTTCAGACCGCCAAGCATGGTGAAGAAGAGAGAGATGCCCAATAATATGAGCGCGGAAGCCCACATCGGAATGTCAAACACTTGCCTGATGAGCACGCCTCCGGCGAACAGTGTCAGAGCCAACCAGGATACCAATATCGTCACGATCGTATACCAGGCCAGAATGTTCCGCGTGTCTTGACCGAAGCGTAAGCCCATGAACTCCGGGAGCGTAGATATCTTGCTGCCTAAGTATCTCGGTGCAAAGACGAAGGCTAAAAGGGCTATGAAGATGAACGCATACCAGGCATAGTTGCCCGACACGATGCCACTTGTGAATCCGGCGGATGCAGATGCGATCAGCATAGAAGGGCCGACGTTGGTCCCCCACATCGAGAAACCGATATGATGCCATTGCAGCGAATGCTCCGCAAGAAACAGCGAGCTGTTCTTCTTCCTGCGCATGCTTGCCCATAAGCCTATTCCCAATAGGATGGCAAAATAGCTTCCCAAGATCAGCCAGTCAAGGCTTTCCATGTAATGTGTCTCCATCGTCAATTCTTAATGATTATAGTTGTTGGTCCATACCCGTCTTGCCCGTCTCTCACAGGCAGGCAGGGGGAGGGGCATCAGTGTATGAAGCGGTCGATGATGTCCTCGGCTCGGCGGACCTCTTCTTCCGTATGGAAGTCACAGTTGATCTGTATGCCTTCGGTTCCCACGGCATCCAGGAGCGGCGCAATCTCGTCGAGTTCGACCCAGTTGGCCTCTATGCTCTTTCCTCCGGCAATGATCTGCTTGTAGAGATCATACCATTTGGGATTGCCGCCTTGCGGTTCGCCAACGCCGGGGGTCCACTGGATGGCGTCAAGTTCTTCGATCTCCAACAGCGCCGGCAGATGTCGCATGGCACCGACACCATCAAGATGATAGAGCGTAAGATCCAAACGCCGGGCCTGTTCGCGGATGAACGGTTGGACGAACGTGCGGAAATCATCTTCCGAAATCATCGTGGAGATATCTGATTGCAGCTTGCTGACCTTGCCGGGACCCCAGAGTGAGAAGTAGCAGAAAGCCATTCCGTCATCTTCCTTGATGATTTCATAAAGTTCATCGAATACCTGAAAGTAGACATCGTTGATCTCCTGCAGGCGCTGCAAGGTACCTTCGGGATCCATCATCGTGTTCATCAGCGCATTGTCTGTGCCCTCCAGTGAGGCCAAGACATCCAATCCCTCCATCAGATCCGGCATGCCTACGTAATAGTTACCATTCGAACGCAGCTTGCATTCGGTCAGGAGCCGATGATGGAGCTGCCATCCGGCCGAACCGCGATCAAACTTTATCGGAGCCGAAGGATCAAAATGGTCGGGTTGGTGAATCCATATCGTATCCGCGCCACCCTCAAGCGGACAGCCTAAAATGGCGGCTAACGAGCCTGGTCCTAACTCTGTGTTGGCCACGGGGGGAATGTCTGCAAGGAACGAACTGTGCGCCATATACCAGTCTATGTATGCCGCCCGCCATTGAGGATCAAGACATCGCTGCTGATGATCAATGGCCGGCGCGGGAGCCAAGCGTTCTCCGTGCGGCGCCATGGCGGGATCTTGGAAGTGCTCCCACATGGTCAGCAGCACGCCCTTGTGGTTCCACCAGTCTATATAACGTCGTTTACTCTCTTCCCAATTTGCTTTCCACGTTTTCATATCTTATATTCTTTGAAGTTCAAAAGTTGTATCCTCTGAAGTTATCGTCTATTTTCAGTCTGACCGTTTTGCGCATATCCATCTCGTCCGTGCAGTCTACGTCTTCCGGATAGAGGGCGATTTCGGCTCCCGGACGTACAAAGACCGGCATCAACTCGAGTGGACAGGCGTAGCCGTAAAGCCATCTGCCACCTTCATATGATTCACCCGTGAAGAAGTTAATCCATTTCCCTTCCGGCAGATAGATATCTCTCTCTTGTCTGCTGTTCATGACCGGGCAGACCAAAAAAGTGTTCCCGAAATAGTATTCGTCATCTATGTGCCAGCAAACCTTATCTTTCGGATGATGAAAAATAAGGGCCTGGATGATCGGAAAGCCGCTTTCGGTTGCCGCTTTGCTTTGTTCCACGATGTACGGAATCAGCTTATACCGGAGCCTCCACCATCGTTTGACGATCGGAGCGATACGTGGATAGCTCCAGGGCTCGCGTTTACAGGTCCCGTGATACCGCATATGGGATGTGAAGACACCAAATTGAGTCCAACGGACGTAAACGTCTTCCTCGACCGGAGAATTCATGAAGTCTGGTTCGGAATGAAATCCCGGCACGTCATGGCTCCAGAATGCGAAGCCCGAAAGGCCGAAATGGAGTCCGCCTTTCAATGATCCGGCCATCCCATCCCATGAACTTTGCGAGTCGCCACCCCAATGCAGGGGGTAGCGTTGGCATCCCGCCCAGGCCGAACGGGCCCATACGATGCCTTGATCTTTGCCGTTCACTTCTTCTGTAGCTTCATAGGCGGCGCGCTGATAGAGCAGTCCGTAGAGGTTGTTGAGCCTTTCCGGTGTCATCGCATGATAGATATGGTCCATGTGGATGTTTTCTCCGAAGTCGGTTTTGATGCAGCTTACTCCTTTCTTCAGTAAGTCCTTGAGCAGTCCCTTGTACCATTCAGTCGCTTTGTCATACGTAAAATCAATCGTCCCTGCATAGTCCAAAGCCGAAAAATTGGATTGTCCGCCTGCGCCATCATGCTGCTGCGGATGCTTCGGTTGCGAGATATAGTGATTGGATTTGGCTTCTTCAAGCTGCTCGGCTCCCTCTGCCACGTAAGGCAGTTGCCACAGACTGATCCGGAATCCATGACTTCTGAGATTGCGGATGAAGCCTTCCGGATCAGGAAAACGTTCCGGATTGAACTTCCATTCGCAGAGCCAGTCGGTCCGAAACCAGCCGGTATCGAGGTGGATTACATCGCAGGGATAGTGCTCTTCACGCAGTCTGTGACAGATATCATCCACTTCCGTCGCGGAAAAATAGGTCATCCGGCTCATCCAGATGCCAAAACTCCATAGTGGTGGCATTGCCGGATAGCCGGTCAATCTTCTATAGGTATGGAGGATTTCTTCAGGGTTCTGACCGCCGATAAGAAACACATCGATCGTGGCCCGGTCACACATGAACTGTACACTTCGTGTGGAATGATCGGCCAAAGACAGTTTGCAGTAGTCGCTCGTATGGTAAAAGGCACCGTAACCTCTGCTCGACAGATAGAACGGAATATTCTTATAGCAGCGGCGGTTGTTGACTCCCTGACCGTCCTGATTCTTCAATTGGAAGGTCTGACCGGACAAATCCATTTTCCGGAAACGTTCTCCGGTTCCAGCGAAGCATTCATCCGGCTCGCACTTAAAGGACAGCGTAGCCCGCTCAGGATAGCCGTCCTTCCTGACGAAGCCTATTGGCAGCGCGTCATAACGTGGCGGAGAGAAATGGTCGTCACTCAGTTCGACGGCCTTCCCGATGTTTCCGTCCGGATAAAGCTTAAGGAATGTCGTAGGCTGAGTTGGCGGCAACAGATCGCTCCAGTGGTCTAAGGCGTATGGGCGTGTATCAACCGAGGCGCGCAGACGGCCTTGCGGGTCCTTGATCAGATAGAGACCTTCCTGGTTTTCGATGCTTAAGGGAATCCGTCTCACATCCTCCGCCATCTCCAGCATGTCGTCCTGCTCCGTCATCCGATCATCTGTCATCGAGACAAAGAGGCGCAATATGTCGGGCTGATATGCCCTGAGAACCACGGTGAAGGATTCTTGCGGAGCGTCCATGTCAGGCTCCATGTCTTCCTGGAGCTTCTGTTTTTGGAAAGGAACGGTCAGTTCTATATCTCCCTCATGTTCCTTGATGGCGGTCATCTGCCAGCATTTCCAAAGCGCTTCATTCAACTTCAGCTCAGGGTCAAAGTCCATGAAGTCGAAGAGGTGATAGTTAGTTTGCTTCATATTTAATATGTGTGCCGGGATGATTGGTCCCGATTTCTTCTTTCGTAAAGTTGTTCTTCCGGATCGTAAAGCCGTCACTGGAATCGTCGAGGTAAAGCTTAAACGCCCGGTTATTGGTGGCATAGGGGGCGGGGAAGGGCTTGCCGATCACGTTCCCGCTTATTTCGGAATCGGGTTGATATGAAAGTGTGTAGATCCCCCCGGCGTCATAGAGCATCCGGGCATAGTCTTCCACCCGGTTGTTGATGATCCGATTGTTCCGCATGCCACACGCATCGGAGGTCCATCCCCATCCCACGCAGATGCCGGAATAGTTGACTTCGCTGACTTCATTGCTGTCGATGATCGTGTTGCGGACATATCCGCATCCGATTCCCACGGCTCCCCAATCCTCGTTAGCCGCATCGCGGATCCGGTTGTGGGTGAAGGTGAGGGTGTCGCAGTAGGCTTCTTGATCAGCCGAAACGCGATAGGGACGATGCACCTCCATTGCTCCTTCCGAGAAAGAACCTGCCATCAGGGCAGTCCCACCTATATCTTTGAAGTGGCATAAAATCACTTCGATTTTCCTGTTGCCGACTGGAAAATCGAGCGCCGTTGCACTCAAGTGAGTGAAAGAACAACTATCGAAGGTGATATTCCTGCCATATCGAACGGTCACAGCAGCCACCGGGCGTTCGATCCATGCCTGGTTTTCCAGCCGGGCGTTCCATGGGAGTCCCTCTTTTTGTAGTTTATAGGCTTCTGTCAATGGGAATCCGCCTTGCAAGGTGACATGCCCGAAGGTGGAAGGACGATTCCATGCGGAATACTGAAACTGGATCCCGCGGAAACAGACATTCGCTATTCGCTTGGCCGCAGAACCTTCTGCGCAAACGAGCTGTTCTGTTATAGGTATTTCTACCTCCATATTACTGGCTGTCTGGCCGGCTTTCGGATAGTAGTAAATCTTGCCGGAAGCAGCATCCTGATACCACTCTCCGGGTTCGTCAACAAACTGGAGGGCATTCGTAAGACAATAGGATGACGAGCCGTATTCGCCATTGATTACCGGTTGAGGCCAAGGATGGGAAAATTCAAGGGTTGATTCGGGGTCATGAAAAGTGACGTCCGTTTCTTTTCCTCTTACTTTGAAAGACTTTACCCGAAGCATTGCGACTGCCCAACGTTGATGGACCATCATCTCCATTTGTGGCGCTTGTTGGATTGAAGATATGTTTGTAGGAGTTGGGATCGTGATGGTTTGCGTTGCCGGATCAAAGTTCAGCATTCGTCCCATTTGATATTTTCCGAACTGGGAAGCGCGCAACATCTTCTCTCCATTTATCCATAGCTGTCTGATCAATAGCGGCCTGTTGCCGTTCTTCGGGGCTTCTGCAACAAACAGTTTTCCCTCTTTTCGCCACTCCTTCAATTGAATGCCGCCACAGATGATCGCCCCATCACCGTTGAGAACGATGTTACTGTCCTCCGGGTAAAGCCGTATCGGCTCTTTGATGCGATAAATCCGATTGCCCAACTCAATGCTGATAACATCCTTCTCACCAAGTCGATGCCTGTCGCGTGCCCTGCGAATCGCCATCTGCAGCGTTTCGTTGGGACCGACGATAATTTCTGTGGCAAAGCTATGCATTAGGCTTATAGCCAGCAGAAGCAAACAGCTGTGAAGTCTCTCCATGCTCATATCATTTGTCATTTTGTACGATGCGGCGGTAGATGCAGTTCTTATTGCTGCAGATGGCACAGCCATACTCACGCCGTTTCATATGTGGGCCGATACCGATGATGCCGCTCACCGACTTCGCAGGATACATCAGACAGCTCTCGGACAGGCTGATGCCGGTCGGATTGGAGCCTGCCAGGAGGAAGAGATCCTGCTGTCCGGTCAGCGGCCAGTTGCAATAGCCCGGGCTGTAACGGTTGCTGATGCCGAGGGAGGCGGCCTGCATGTCTTTCTGAAGCGCGCTTTGGACTCTGTCCATGGCTTTCTCCACGGTCAATGAGCCCAACGCGTCGGTGATGAAGGCCTCGAGATAGTCTCCGGCTTTACTGTAGTCGCGATATTGGGTGGAGAAAACGGCACCGGCCGTGCATAAGAACAGCGCCACGTGGGTTGCCCCCCGCATATAGCCGCAGACCTGTCTGTCCATGAATAGTGTCATGCCTCCGATCCGCATTTCACCCTGCCGGATGTTCAGGTGATCCACTGCGAGGATCCGATATCCCCCGACCGCCGCCAGATTCGCATTTCTGAGTTCCTCCATCTTCGTCAGCATGAAGCTGTGGGCCGGATGTTCCGGGTCGTCGATATGCAGATAGGCGTCTGCCTGTTCTGGCGTTGGCAGGACGTCTCTCAATGGATATTCATAGCTGACGAATTGGTTTCTCATGTGTCGCTTCTTCTTTCTCTCAGTTTGTTTCTATCATTTTGTCGAGTTTGTCCACGACATCCTGCGGGTCCTTGCCATAGACGGCCCCGATGCTTTCGGCAAACTCGGGGGTGACAGGCGCGCCACCTACGACGAAGCGTGTCTTCGGATGGTCCTTGGTGACGGCGTCGATGACGGTCTTCATGTTGTGCATTGTCGTCGTCAGCAAGGCGCTCATGCCGATGATGGCACCCGGGTTGGACTCCAAGGCAGACACGTATTTCTCAGGCGGACAGTCGATCCCGAGGTCGATCACATTATATCCGGACCCCTCGACCATCATCGCAACGAGGTTCTTGCCGATATCATGCATGTCACCGAAGACCGTTCCGATGATGAACGTGCCTTTCTGCTTGACCTCGCCCGACTTGAAATAAGGTTTGATATACGTCAGACCTGCGTTCATCGCCTTGGCGGCGAGCAGCATCTGGGGCACGAAGACTTGCCCTTTGGAGAATTTCTCTCCGACCACGCCCATAGCGGGTATCATGGCCTCGTTCATGATTTCCGATGGCTTATATCCTGCCTCCAAGGCACTCTTGGTATATTCCTGCGCACCGTCCTGTCCTCTCATCGAGGGTGGAAAGGGTGACGCCGCGTTGATCTTACCGCATTCTACGCAGTCGTAGATCTTCTGTAGTAGCTCGTCCATTCTTATTGTTGATAAAGTTCCAATTCATGCCTGATGGCTGTCAGATAGACGCCGTTCGTGCCGCAGCATCCGCCTACGTAGTCGGCATATTCGAAAGCCGGCACGAAGTCTTTTGCGAAAGCCTCTGGCGTGTAGAGCCTTGTCTCGGCCTGTCCGTTGGAGATCGGCTTGCCTGCATTCGGCTTGAAGAGCGTCGGCAGACTGGTTGCCTCCTTGAATTGCCTGATGATCGGCAGCGCCGCATCAGGTCCCAAGGAGCAGTTGAGGCCTATTGCGTCGATCCCCATAGGCGCCAACGTGGTTACAATCTGATCTACCGTGTTGCCCATAAGCGTAGCACCGAATTCGGTGAAGGTCATCGAGCAGAATACGGGGACATGATATTGCTTTGCAACATCAGTCGCTATCTGCATCATATCCAAGTCCATGAACGTCATGAGATAAATTAAATCAGGGTTTTCGCTCATCCCCGCAGAGATCATCTGCTCGTAGATCCGACGGCACTCATCGCGTGTGAGATCGCCGAAGGGTTCGAGCAGGGCAGCGAGAGGACCGCAGTCGAGAGCCACCTTGACACCCGTTCCCCGGAGCGCATCTTTGGCGATCTTCACGCCCTTGCTGACGATCTCCTCGACGGAGTAGTCGGAATTCCGCTCGACGGTGGGCGCGTTGGCGCTGAAGGTGTTGGTCGTGACGATGGTTGCGCCGGCTTCAGCGAACTCCTTGGCCACCATTTCTGGGATCTCAGGGTGATCAATGTTGTAGCGCCATACCGGTCCCCGATCGTCCGTATGTTCCCACATTGTGGTGCCCGCGGCACCATCCAATAGTTGAATGTTTCTCTTTGCCATAATAGATCTTTGCTTTTATTTGTTTGTGATTATGACACAAAGATAGTTGTTTTTGTCATCACCGACAAGTTAAAAAATTGTTTTTTAACCTTTTTCTGCCTACATGAGAATGGAATATTTCATTAGTCTGTCAAATAAAATCTAAATTTTAGATCTCAAAGTGAATCCATTCTATGTAGTGCATCTGGCCTTTCAGGACTTCAAATGGATGGTTTCTGATGCTCGCAGGACGTCTGTCGCGCCGCAAGAGGTATCCTTTGGGCTGCACGGAAGCCTGCTTCGGGCGGTCCGGAAGTGTCGTTCGGACCGCCCAAAGGATAGCTCCGGGCGGCGGAGAGCTATCCTCCGGCCGATCCGGCCAGATGCTCACGCTGTCCCGAAAATCGTAAATGGCTGTCAGTCAAGTGGTTGTCAGATTGGCTGGTTTTTGCGTTTCCCGCATCCATTTTCGTCATCTGTCAGTTACGCGTGAGCATTCTGACAACTTTGTTGAATATTTTATGAGTGTCCGTCTCCTGCCTTTGAACCTATTGGAGGCCCGTCGTGACGGAGGCTTCGATTATTTTCGTTAACTATTCGTTTTGTTTCTATTGAATGATGACAGATCGAGGCTTTCTGCGTCTTTAAAAATATAATCAGAATGATCATGAGGAATAGGTTGAGATTACTCTTATTATTGTCCGTTTCTTCGGCTGTTCCCGTCTTTGCGCAGAGTGGCGGACTGACCGATATGAGCCGTAGTCCTTATGCGAAAATCGTCAACACCCCGATGGGATCTGTCCGTTGGACGGGTGGCTTTTGGGGTGATCGTTTCGGGGTGATCAGCAAGACCTCCGTCTGGGACATGTGGAACACGTGGGACGATCCCGCCCTCAGTCATGGCTTCCGCAATTTCGAGGTGGCCGCAGGCACGGTGAAAGGCACCCACAAAGGTCCTCCTTTCCACGATGGAGACATGTATAAATGGCTCGAAGGCTGTGCGGCCGTCTATGCCGTCACGAAGGATCCGAAGTTGGACAAGCTGATGGACCGGTTCATCGAGCAGGTGGCCAAAGCGCAGCGGGCTGACGGCTACATCCACACCCCGGTCGTCATCGACGAGCGGAACAAAGGTGTCGACTCGCATGCGGCTGACCATACCGTGATCGGAATTACCGTCGGGGGGAAGAACGAGAAAGGAGCGTTCGCCTCACGGCTCAATTTTGAGACCTACAACCTTGGTCATCTCATGACGGCCGGCATCGTTCACAAACGGGCGACAGGCAAGGACAACCTGTTCCAATGTGCCGTCAGGGCGGCCGATTTTCTCTATCACTTCCTGAAAAACGACCGTGACGAGCTGGCGCGCAATGCCATCTGCCCCAGCCATTACATGGGGGCAGCTGAGATGTATCGCATGACCGGCGATGCGCGTTACCTCGAGTTGGCCAAGGAGCTGATTGCGATCCGCGACTCGGTGAAGAACGGTGAAGACCACAATCAGGACCGCGTTCCCTTCCGTCAGCAGTATGAGGCGATGGGGCATGCCGTCCGCGCCAACTACTTATATGCCGGCGTGGCCGACCTCTATGCCGAGACGGGCGAGCAGCAGCTGTTCAAGAACCTGTCAAGCATATGGGATGACATCGCCAACCATAAGATCTACATCACCGGCGGATGCGGTGCGCTCTATGATGGCGTGTCGCCCGACGGGACCACTTACGACCAACCGTCCATCCAGCAGATCCATCAGGCCTATGGACGGCAGTTCCAATTGCCCAACGAATCATCCCACAACGAGACCTGCGCGCAGATCGGCGAGCTGCTCTATTCATGGCGTCTCTTCCAGACAACAGGCGACTCGAAGTATGTGGACATGGTCGAGAACGAGCTGTACAACGGCATTCTGCCGGGTATCTCGCTGGATGGCAAGTCGTATTTCTACACCCAGGCCCTGCGGAAAAACCAAGATTTCCCTTACGTCATGCGCTGGCCGAAGTCGCGTCAGCGCTATATCTCCTGTTTCTGTTGCCCTCCCAACACGCTCCGCACATTGGCCGAGGCCCAGGAGTATGCCTACTCCATGAGCAAGGACGGACAGACCTTGTATGTCAACCTTTATGGCGACAACCGGTTGAGACAGAAGAACATTGACATCGAACAGGTGACTGGCTATCCCTATGACGGGCGAGTCGTGCTGCGGATCCGTCAGGCCAAGGGGCTCAGGAAGATCATGATGCGCCTGCCCGGATGGACAGGAGAGGCTGGTTACCGTGCGTTTGAAGGTGGCTGGAAGAAAGGCGACTCGATCGTGCTGGATCTTCCGATGAGGGCACGGCTGATCGAAGCCAACCCGTTGGTCGAGGAGAGCAAGAATCAGGTGGCCGTGAAGCGCGGTCCGATCGTCTATTGCCTTGAGTCGGTGGATATCGCCGATCGGGCCGACATCGACAATGTGGTGATTCCGACCGACATCAAGCTCGATCCCGTTTCGATGACCATTGACGGCCATACGTTCGTGGCCTTGGAGGGAGAGGCCCAGTTGTCCGAGGAGCCCGCATGGGACCGTCAGACCCTCTATCGTGAAGTCAACGTCCGAAACCGCAAGGTCCGCATCCGCCTGATACCCTACTATGCCTGGGGCAATCGTGGTGACCGCGTCGATATGACCGTATGGATGAATCTGAAAAAATGAGAATCGTTACAGTCTTTTGTCTGTTCATCGGGTGCTTCCTGCACCTCCATGCCACTGACACGGTCATCTACGTGTCAGAGACCAATGGGGAAGGGGTGCTGAAAGCCGTGAGGGCGGCACGCGAATACCGTCGCCGGCACGAGCCTTCGCCCTTCGTCTTCGCCCCGAAGGCTGTCTGTGCCCAGCCTGCTGCCACCATCCGGCTTGCGCGGGGCGTGTATCGCTTTTCCGAACCGCTGCGCTTATTGCCCGAGGACAGCAACCTGTCGATCGTCGGCGAGGATGGTACGGTCTTTTCGGTTGGCATCCCCGTCACCGGCTGGAAGCAGGAAGGGAAGTGCTGGGTGGCTGAAGTGCCCGACTTCAATGGACGTCCCTTTGAGTTCAGACAGCTGTGGGTCAACGGACGGAAGGCAGTCCGGGCAAGGGATGTGGCCGATTTTGAACAGATGAACCGCATCCGATGGGTGGACCGCGAGCACCGTACGCTCTGGGTACCTGCATCGGCCGTCCGCAACGGACGCTTCTCCCTGCTCGGCGAGAAATACGCGGAGATGGTGCTGCATGAGATGTGGTGTGTTGCCGTCTTGCGGATCAAGGACATCCGGATCGACGGCGACTCGGCGGCCGTGACTTTCTGTGATCCAGAGTCGCGCGTGCAGTTTGAACACCCCTGGCCGTCTCCCATGTTCAAGAGTGCGCATAATTCGCCGTTCTATCTGACCAACTCGTCCGTCCTGTTGGACGAACCCGGTGAGTGGTATCATGACATCCGTCAGCACAAGCTGTATTATTATCCCCTACCGGATGAATCCTTGGAAGCGTCGGTTGTAGAGGTCCCGGCACTCGAAACATTGGTTGAAGTGACGGGAACCCGCGACTATCGCGTCAGCGGCATTCGTTTCAGCAACATCACGTTCAGCCATTCGACCTGGCTGCGGCCGTCCTTTGAAGGACACGTACCGCTCCAAGTCGGCATGTATCTCACTGATGCCTACCGGTTGTGTCCCAAGAGAGACCGCGCCGACAACCACAAGTTGGACAATCAGGGATGGTTGGGCCGTGCTGCGGCCGCTGTTCAGGTTGTCAACGGAGACGATATCCGCTTTGATCATTGTCAGTTTACCCACTTGGGAGGAAGCGGTCTCGACTATGTCGAAGGCTGCGCTTACGGTGGTGTGACCGATTGTGCGTTTACGGATATTGCCATGAACGGCCTCGTGGCAGGCAGTTTCTCCCCGTCCGCCTTGGAAACTCATCTGCCTTATCGGCCGTCGGATGCCCGCGAGATCTGCCATCATCAGCAAGTGAGTAATTGTCTTTTCGCCGATGTGGGGAATGACGATTGGGGCTGCGTGGCAATCGCTGCCGGCTACGTGAACAATATTTCGATCGAGCATAATGAGATTCATGACGTCCCCTATACGGGGATCAGCCTCGGATGGGGATGGAACCGGGACAGCGTATGTATGTTCAGCAACCGTGTACATGCTAACCTGATCTATCGCTATGCGGGTCACACGTATGACACGGCAGGCATCTACACCCTCGGCAATCAGCCCGGAACGGAGATCTCGGAGAATGTGGTCAGGGACATCTGCAGGCCCACTTACGTGCACGATCCGAACCATTGGTTCTATCTGTATACGGATGAAGGATCATCCCATATCACCTTCCGGGACAACTGGACCCCGTCGGAGAAGTATCTGAAAAATGCCAACGGTCCCGGAAACCGATGGATCAACAACGGCCCGCAGGTCGATGAGCACGTCCGGCTCAAGGCCGGAAGGCTCCGGAATGGGATCTGACCGTTCAGGAGAAACGGGCCGGTGTGCCCTCGGCATTATCAATAAAGAATAATAAAAAGATTACTATCATATTTATGGAAAAGAAGAAGAGTAGCTTGAAAAGTACGATTGCTGTATCGCTGACCAATTATTTGGATGCCGGTGCCATTGTAGCCGGCGCCAGCGGACTGACGCTTTGGAAAGATTATCTCGGTCTGACGGAAGGCAATCTCGGATGGCTTAACGCCATCAGTGCTAACTGTTTAGGGGCCGCTATCGGTGCAATCATCGGCGGATTCCTTGCTGACAAATACGGCCGGAAGTTCATTTACACCTACAACATGCTCCTCTATATGCTCGGAGTGTTGTTTATCGTCTTCTCAACCAATTTCCCCATGCTGCTCACAGGTTTTCTCATCACCGGTATCTCGGTAGGAGTGGGAGTCCCGGCTTCATGGACCTACATCTCCGAAAACTCGGAGATCGGCAACCGGGGGCGCAACATCGGCATCTCGCAGATGGCCTGGGGCGTCGGCCCGACGATCATCCTCATCCTCGGAACGCTGTTGGCGCCACCGACAGGAGGGGCTGAGAGCGGCGGCCTGCTGTTCGGCTTCGTTGAATGGACGGCTGGTATCGTCACCGGAGGAACGGTGAGTGGGGCAGCGATGAACGTCTTCAGCAGCCGCATCGTGTTTGCTTCACTGTTCTTTGTCGCCTTGATAGCCTGGTTGCTCCAGCGTCGTTTGCACGAATCGGAAGAGTGGGTCGCCATGAAGTCGGCAGCCACCTGCGAGACGAAGAAAGACGGTATGTTCGCCTCCTTCGGTACCTTGCTGACCAACAGAATCAACGTCCGCACGATCATTTTCTTAGCTGGGATGTATCTGACCTGGAACTTAGTAAGCTCCGTCATGGGATTCTTCCAGCAGCACATCTATGAGACGGCGGGCGGACTGTCCAACGAATATGCCAACTTATTATCCGTCGGGCAGTGGGTCGTGATCATTTTGACGACGTTTGGGTTCTCCATGATCGTAGACAAAGTGAACCAGCGGTGGCTTTATTTCATTGGTGTCAGCTTCGCGGTGCTGGCCTGGGTGCTTGTCATTGCGGTGGGCATCAACAGTCTTTCGAGCCTGCTGATCTTCTCACTGTTGTGGGGCTTGCAGGCCGGAATCTCCGTCCAGTCGTTCTATGCGTTGTGGGCATCGGAGCTTTTTCCCGCCAGATACCGCGCTGCTGCACAGGGCATCATGTTCTTCATCGTGCGGGGGCTCTCTGCAGCCTGGGGCATCGGCTTCGCCTATATCTATGGGGAGAACGGCGAGGGATTTGCCATCGCTGCGTTTGTCATGCTCGCCCTGTTGGTCGTATCACTCGTGATCGGAACCGTCGGGGCACCGCAGACACGTGGGAAGTCATTGGATCAAATAACTAAAGAAAGATATGGCGACACATTCTGAGGCAGTCTGGATCTGGTATCCCGGTGATTTCGAGATTTGGCTTGGCAACAAGATGAACAACAGGCGGACTGAGCGCGGTGCTTTCTTTCCGCCTTTCTGGAAACAGGACAGCCATTTCGTGATCGTCGAATTTTCCAAGAAGATAGAACTGACGGATGCCGAGACGGTCCGGATAGCCGTCGAAGGGACCTACAACGTGAAGCTCGACGGGCGGATGCTCTTTGGTATGCCTGAAACGCTGACACTCCCGGCAGGCCGTCATTCATTGAACATTAAGGTATGGAATCAGGCTACACCGCCTGCAGTGTTTGTCGACGGACCGACCGTCAAGACCGACAGCACCTGGCAAGTCACCAACGAGGACAAGGAATGGATCGATGATTCGGGAAAGGCTTCTGACACTTCCGACTCTGTCTACATGGATGCCGGATGCTGGAACTTCAAGGCTATCGACCAGAAACCGTCTGCCTTCTGTTTGGAGCGTAAGTCTGAGGAGGCTGTGCAAGTCGTTGCCACGGCTGCCGGAGGACGGCTCTATGATTTCGGGAGGGAGACTTTCGGCTATTTGGTCTTCAACGGTGTGGAGGGTGAAGGTTGTCTGCACGTCTACTATGGCGAAAGTGCGGAGGAGGCACAGGACAAGGATCACTGTGAGACATTGGACAAGTTCAGGGTAGACGGGACAACACTTGTCGACCTGTCTGCCAATACCGCGCTTGCCGAACCGGTCACTCCAAACGGCAAGGCCTTCCGTTACGTTTACATAGAAACTGAAGGCGATGTCCGCTTGGGCCGTCTCTCCATGCAGTATGAATACCTGCCGGAAACCATTCGTGGGGCCTTCAGATGCAGCAACGACGTGATCAACAGGATGTGGGACATCAGTGCCTACACGCTTCATTTGACCACCCGCGAGTTCTTTATTGATGGTATCAAGCGTGATCGGTGGACCTGGAGCGGTGACGCCTATCAGAGCTATCTGATGAACTACTATCTTTTCTTTGATCGGGAATGCGTGAAGCGGACCACCTGGCAGCTGCGGGGGAAGGATCCGGTGACTGCTCACATCAATACGATCATGGACTATACGTTCTATTGGTTCATGGGCATCTACGACTATTACATGTATACGGGCGACCGGCATTTCGTCCAGCAGATCTATCCGCGCATGCAGTCGATGATGGACTACGTGCTCGGGCGCACCGATGAGCAGGGAATGGTGGAAGGCATGGCTGGCGACTGGGTCTTTGTCGACTGGTCTCCGAAACCGATGGACAAGCATGGGGCGCTCTCCTTTGAGCAGATTCTCTTCTGCAAGAGTCTTGAAACGATGGCATTGTGTGCGGAGATTGTCGGATCTGGAGTAGAAGCGAGACTTTACCGGAAACGCTATACGGATCTGAGAAACAAGTTGTTGCCGACTTTCTGGGATGAATCCCGACAGGCCTTGGTGCATCAGGTCGTCAACGGAAAACAAAGTCATGAAGTGACAAAATATGCCAATATGTTTGCCATCTTCTTTGATTATCTCGACGGAAAAGATATCTTTGCAGTGGCCGAACATGTACTCTTGAACGACCGGATCATGCATATCGTGACACCCTACATGCGCTTTTACGAGCTCGAAGCATTGTGCCGGCTCGGCAAGCAGGATGAAGTGCTTCGCCAGATGACCGGCTATTGGGGCGGCATGATGCACCTCGGCGCCACGTCTTTCTGGGAAGCGTATGATCCGGAGATGGACTCCGAAGAGGGGACAGACATGAAGCATCATCTCGCCATGTATGGTCGGCCTTATGGAAAGAGCCTCTGTCATGCCTGGGGAGCAAGTCCCCTCTACCTGCTCGGCAAGTATTTCTTGGGCGTGAAGCCTGTCAAACCGGGCTATGAAGAGTTTGAGATCCGGCCTGTGAGAGGTGGATTGGAGTGGATGGAAGGTACGGTTCCGACACCGAACGGGCAAATTCGGGTCCGGATGGACGACCGTCAGATCCACGTGCAGGCAACGGAAGGCAAAGGCTATGTCTACTTTTCGAGCAGGGAAAAACCTCTCTCGAACATCGGAGAGATCGAGGCGATCGGTCAGGGAGACTATCGCCTTTGGATGGAAAATCAAGAAGAAGTCATCATATCTTATTCATTATGAAAATCAAACGTTTGTTCCTGTGGGGTGTAATGGGATTGTTGCTGGCATCCTGTAGCAGGGAATATTATGTCTATTCGTCATTTCATGAACCGGCCAATGAGGGCTTGCGTTATCTCTGGAGCAAGGACGGCCGC
Organism: uncultured Prevotella sp.; assembly: GCA_900317545.1. Classification (GTDB taxonomy): domain Bacteria; phylum Bacteroidota; class Bacteroidia; order Bacteroidales; family Bacteroidaceae; genus Prevotella. Next base: position 24,287 of record ONHE01000049.1, read on the forward strand.
CACTGGGACTCCATTCCCGGAACCTGGCTCAAGCCGTTGGTCGGCAACCAGAAGGTGATGCGGGATCCGTCGATTCAACGCACGCCGGACGGAACTTACCATTTGGTGTGGACTTCAAGCTGGAGGGGCGACCGCGGTTTCGGTTATGCGTCATCGAGGGATCTGAGGCATTGGAGTGACGAACGTTTCATTGAGGTGATGAGCGACACGTCTACGGTCAACGTATGGGCACCGGAACTCTTCTGGGATGATATGCGCCGGGAGATGATGATCGTGTGGGCTTCGTGCGTGCCTTATCGTTTCGAAAAAGGCATAGAAGACGAGCGTAACAATCATCGGCTCTATTATACGACGACGAAGGATTTCATCACCTTTTCTCCCACACGCCTGTTGATCGATCCCGGATACAGTTCGATTGATGCAACGATCGTCAAGACGGGCGACAGACAATACGTGATGGTGGTGAAGGACAATACCCGCAACGCCCGTAACATCAAGGTTGCCTTTGCCGAAGACCCACACGGACCGTGGAGCAAGACCTCTGAACCTTTCACGGGGATGTACTGTGAGGGCCCCGCAGTGGTTAAGGTGAAAGACGGTTACATTATTTATTATGACCGATATCGTCAGAAAGACTTCGGGGCGTACTTCACCAAGGATTTCAAAACCTTCACAGACATTTCAGACAAAGTACATATTCCGGACCTCCACAAGCATGGAACGATTTTCCGAGCACCTCAAAGAATCATTAAAAGACTATGCAGATAAGACTTATCTTGGCCTGCGCTCTGCTGATGGAGTGTGGTCTCTCGCCGGCGCAACGCTTGGTTCACTATACCGGGACAGAGCTGAGTGATCCCAACAGGCATGACGGCGGTCTGTCACCGGTTATCGGAGTGCATAACATACAGATCCTTCGGGCGAACCGAGAACATCCGTCCGGAGCCAACGGAGGAGGCTGGACTTACAACCATCAGCCCATGATGGCCTATTGGAATGGCCGTTTCTACGTGCACTATCTCAGTGACGAGAAAGACGAGCAGGTTCCTCCGTCGCGCACGCTCCTGCAGACCTCGGCCGACGGATATACGTGGACTGATCCTCGGGTGTTGTTTCCGGAATACAAAGTTCCCGACGGATTCAAGAAGGAAGGTGTGCCCGGCGAAGCCCGTCAGTTGATTGCGGTCATGCATCAGCGTATGGGTTTCTATGTTTCAAAGGAGCACAAGCTGTTTGCTTTAGGCTATTACGGGGTCTGTTTGAATAAGAAAGACCACAACAATGATGGCAACGGGATCGGTCGGGTGATCCGTGAGATCAAAGCAGACGGATCTTTCGGACCAATCTATTTTATCTATTACAATCACGGTTTCAGTGCCAAGAATACGGATTATCCCAACTATCGCAAGGGCAATGCGTCTCTCCGGAAAGCCTGCGCCGAGATACTGGCCAATCCGCGCATACGTATGCAGTGGGTCGAAGAGGCCGATCGCAATGAGCCCCTGATTCCTTTGAAGAAGGAATACAAGGCATACAACGACTACACCTTGCCCGACGGAACCTTGGTGGGTCTGTGGAAGCATGCGCTGACCTCCATCTCCAAGGATGGCGGCCTCACCTGGAAGGAACCCGTGGAGCGTGCCAAAGGCTTTGTCAACAGCAATGCCAAGATCTGGGGACAGCGACTTTCGGACGGCAGCTATGCCACAGTCTACAACCCGTCCGAATACCGTTGGCCGCTGGCAATATCCCTGAGTAAGGACGGAATCGAATATACGACCCTGAATCTTGTCAACGGAGAGGTTCCCCCAATGCGCTACGGGGGCAACTATAAGAGTTTTGGACCGCAGTATGTGCGTGGCATTCAAGAGGGAAACGGTGAACCTTCGGATGGCGACTTGTGGGTGACGTACAGCATGAACAAGGAAGATATGTGGGTCGGACACATCCCCGTGCCGGTCCAGATCAATGCCCACGCACAAGCCAATGATGACTTCACGAAGTGCAAAGCATTGAGCGACTTGCGCCTGTGGAATATTTATTCGCCTCGGATGGCTCCTGTAGGGCTTGACGGAAAATGGCTGACGCTCGCTGATGAGGATCCTTTCGACTATGCGCGTGTGGACCGTAAGATCCCCGCAACATCGGAACTGAAGGTGAGCTTTGATCTGATGGCCGGCCAGAATCATAACGGTCTGCTGCAGATAGAATTCTTAGACGAGAACGGCGTGGGCTGCGCACGACTCGAAATGACTGCTGAGGGCATTCTGCGTGCGAAAAGCGGGGCCCGCTATGGTAATCTCCTGAACTACGAAGCGGGCAAATGCTACCACGTGGATGTGGTGCTCTCGGTGTCAAAACGCATGTACGACATTTATATAGACGGGCATAAGGCCGGTCAACGGATGTTCTTTGCACCCGTCAAAGCCATTGAGCGGATCATGTTCAGGACCGGTTCGCAGCGCACGTATCCGACGGTCGACACGCCCGCAGACTGGGATGGAATCTTGGATCATGCCGGTGCGACGGATACATTGGCCACTTATCGGATTGCCAATTTCGTCACTTCATCGGCCGACAGCAATGCTTCGACCGCGTTTCTGCAATACGATTCGTTCAAGCATTATGTCACCTGCTTCAATGGTATGGAAGATGAGAATATCGTGCAGGCCATTCCCAATGCCGAGGCATGGGACTGGATGAAGGAGAACATCCCGCTTTTTGAGTGTCCGCAACAGAATTTCGAGCAGATGTATTATTATCGTTGGTGGACGATCAGGAAACATCTGAAGCAGACGGACGTGGGCTATGCCATGACCGAATTTCTCGTCCCGAGAGGCTATGCGGACAAATACAACCTGATATCTTCGGCCTTGGGCCATCACATACATGAGGCCCGCTGGTTCCGGAATCCTGTTTATTTGGATCAAGTGATTCACACTTGGTTTTACGGAAACGACGGTGGCCCGATGAAAAAGTTGGATGCTTACAGTTCCTGGACACCCGCATCCGTGTGGGACCGCTATCTTGTGGATGGCCGGAAAGAATGGGTAACCTCCTTGCTGCCGAGTCTTATAGAGGAGTATAAGCGATGGGATGGCCACCGTTTGACGAATGGTCTTTATTGGCAATATGATGTGAAGGACGCCATGGAAGAGACCATCAGCGGGGGAAGAAGGGTGCAGAACGCCCGTCCGTCCATCAATGGATACATGTATGGAAATGCCTTGGGCATCGCCCATATTGCAGCTTTGGCTCAGCAACCGACATTGAGTGCTCTTTACAAAGCCAAGGCGGATACGATCAAGACCTTGACACAGCGGCTGCTATGGAATGGCCGTCACCGGTTCTTTGAGGTGCTGACCAAGGACTCAAGTTCCAATGTGCGGGAGGAAATCGGCTTCATTCCGTGGTATTTCAACCTGCCCGATGACTCGCCCAAGTATGCCTCTGCGTGGTTGCAGATAGCGGACGAGCATGGTTTCTCTGCCCCTTATGGGCTGACAACGGCTGAAAGGCGTCATCCGCTGTTTCGTTCTCATGGTGTAGGGAAATGTGAGTGGGATGGGGCGATCTGGCCTTTCGCCACCTCGCAGACCTTGACAGCCTTGGCCAACTACCTGAACAACTACACCCCCATACCGTCTGTCAACGACAGTCTCTATTTCTCCGAATTGGAGAAATATGTGCAATGCCAGAGCCACAGAGGAAAACCGTATATTGGGGAATACCTCGATGAGATCACCGGATATTGGCTAAAGGGCGACCAGGAGCGTAGTCGGTATTACAATCATTCGACGTTCAATGACTTGATTATCACCGGATTGGTGGGCCTCAGACCCCGTGAGGACAACGTGGTGGAAGTCAATCCACTGCTCCCGAAAGACAAATGGAGCTATTTCTGCTTGGATAATGTCCGTTATCATGGCCATGATCTGTGCATCGTATGGGACCGGGACGGCGACCGCTATCATGCAGGGAAAGGGCTTGCGCTCTACATAGACGGTCGGAAGGTGGTCTCACGGCCTGACTTAGGAAAACTTACAGCTAAGCTGCAATGAAAAAGTATCTCGCGCTGATCATCCTGATGGTCTCGCTCCATGTGCATGCCGCACAGGGAGGAGACTTCGGACAGGCTCGCTGGATCGGTGCAACCGTCGATCCGAACGATTCGCTCGCCGACCGGAGTATTGTCATCTCGAAGTCGTTTGCTTGCCCTAAAGTGATTGCATCCGCCCAACTCCGCATTTGCGGATTGGGTTTCTATGAGTTGCATCTCAATGGTTCCAAGGTAGGTGACGACATCATGTCACCTGCCTGGAGCAACTATAATAAAACGGTATTTTATAATACCATAGATCTGACACGGCTGTTGCGCAAACGCAATCAGATAGATGTGCTGCTGGGCAACGGATTCTATCACGAACGTGGAGAACGTTACCACAAGTTGAAAACCAACTTTGGATCGCTGACACTTCTATTCCACCTTATTATAATATATAAGAATGGCACCTCCCTCCACATAGACAGCGATCCCTCATGGACATGGAGGCGCAGTCGGATCACATTCAACAGCATCTACGGCGGTGAAGATTTTGACGCCACTTGGACGGATGGCCGGCATCCCGTCGTAATCCAGCCAGCTCCCAAGGGCATGCTTCGGGAGCAGCTGTCAGAGCCGGTCAAAATCATGGAAAGATATGACGTGAAGCGGCGCTTGCCTCATCACGTCTATGATATGGGGCAGAATCTTTCCGGTTTCCCTGCCATTCGGGTCACCGGCAAGCGCGGTCAGCAGATCACGATACGCGTAGGCGAAACGCTTACCGATGACGGAGACGTCAACCAAAGACAGACAGGGAAGGATCATCTGTACAGATACACGCTGGCCGGAACAGGCATCGAGAGCTGGCATCCGCGGTTTTCCTACTATGGTTTTCGGTATATCCAGATCAAGGGCGCGGTGCTCCAAGGCGAGCCAAACCCCGATCATCTGCCTGTCATCCGCAGCCTACAGTCGTGTTTCGTCTATAATTCAGCCCAGAAAATCGGTTCGTTCGAATGTTCCAATCAGCGGTTCAACAAGACCTATCAGATCATTGACCGGGCGATCCGGAGCAACTGGCAATCAGTCTGGACAGACTGTCCTCACCGCGAAAAGCTCGGTTGGTTGGAACAGGACTGGCTGAACGGGGTAGGGTTGGTCTACAACTACGACTGTCGGAAGATGATTGAGCAGACGATGCAGCAGATCGCCGACGCACAACATGCCGACGGGAGCATGCCCGAGATCGCACCTGAATATATCCGATTTGACGGATCCTGGGCTCCGCCTTTTCAGGAATCGCCCGAATGGGGCGGCGCACTCGTCGCGCTTCCGGCCCTCTATGCGCAACACTACGGAGACAGCTCGCTGATCCGGAAGTATCTTCCGGCGATGGTACGCTATGTCAATTACTTGGCTACACGCGACAGCTGCGGCATTCTGAAGATGGGATTGGGCGACTGGTACGACTACGGTCCGGGCAAGGCAGGATTTGCCAAAAACACTCCCGTGGCGTTGGTGGCAACGGCGCATTATTATCGTTGGACGCGGATGGTGGCATCCTTCGATCCGCGTCTGTCTTATCTGCATCAGCGGGCCGACAGCATCAAGGCTGCTTTCCTGCGTACTTTCGAACTCCAGAGTCAGGCTGCCTATGCCCTTGCGATCGAGAACGGACTCTATAGAGAAGGCGAAAGGCAGTCGCTCATGGAGCGCTTGATCGACGATATCCATCGTCACGGCGACCGACTGACAACCGGCGACGTCGGCACACCATACCTCTTCAAGGTGCTCGTGGACAACGGGCAGGCCGATCTGTTATATACGATGCTCAATCATGATGACGTTCCGGGCTACGGAAACCAGATCAAGCAGGGCGTGACGACGCTTACGGAACAATGGGACCCGAAGTTTGGCGCTTCGAGAAACCATTTCATGCTGGGCCACATCAACAATCATCTGATCCGGGACATTGTCGGCATACGAGTCAAAGGCAACCAATGCACGATCGCCCCGCATCCGGTGGGCGATCTGCAATGGGCAACAGGACAAACTGAAACTACGCTTGGGACTGTCCGATGCAGCTGGAAGCGGACTGGGCAGACGCTGTCCGTCAACATCGAACTGCCCAAAGACTCCGGACAGACAGCTGTCATCTTCCCCAATGGAAAGACTTGTCAGGTGGATGGAGGTGGGACGTTCCATTTGGAGGAAGTCCTTTGATCCGTCACTGGGTATATCCCAAGAGTTTGTGAAAGCATTATCAACCAAAAGGATACAAGTATCATAAATCATCAAATGATGAGAAAAGCCATAATGACCGTCATGCTTCTGACAGGCAGCATGGCACTGCAAGCGCAAAGTGACTATGCCCATCAGTTCACGAAAAGTTTCCATGAGACCATGGATACGGTGGCCTCGCGATGGAAAGTCCGCTTCCGTTACAATGTCGATACGGCCGGATTGAAGCTCCCGTATGCAGATTTCCGTCTTAAGCCTTATTCGTTGGAAGAGACTTTGGATAATATCTGCAAGTATTTTGACTTCAATTGGTGGAAGCAGAATGACGGGTCTTACAAGATCAAACCTTACGAATATGCCCGTCGGCATGAAAAGGACGGGGAGAAGATGATCGCGTGGTTGAACTCCCTCTATCGTGACAAGACACAGTTTGAGGCGCGAAAGGACAGTGTCAGAAAGGAGGTGCGTCGGCTGTTGGGCATTGATGACTATAAGAAGCAGCTTGTGAATGGCCGCCCCAGACTCTCCAAGTTGAGGGGCTATGACGGCTATACGGTTCAGAATGTGTGTATAGAAACGTTGAAGGGTGAGCATGTCTTCGGCAGCATCTATGCACCTCGGCCAGACCGAAAGACGCTCAGTCGCTGGAAGGCTGCGCGCGGAAAGCGGTCATGGAGCGGTTTTGCGCTGATCTTATGTCCTGACGGGCACTTCAACGGAGGCCGTTACCGCAAGGATGAGCAGCAGCGATTGGCCACGCTGGCCCGGATGGGAGCCGTCTGCGTAGACTACGATCTCTATGGCTGGGGCGAAAGTGAGCGGGAGCATGGAGCAAGTGCCCACCGCACCGACCGTGCCCATGTCATGCAGGCCTTGAACGGTCTGGTCATGCTTGACTATGTGCTGAATAGCCGGAAAGATATCGATCATCACCGCATCGGCGTCAATGGCGGCAGCGGAGGGGGAACGCAGAGCGTGCTGTTGAGCGTGCTCGACAACCGGTTCACGGCTGCTGCACCGACCGTCAGTCTGGCGAGTCACTTTGACGGAGGATGCCCATGTGAAAGTGGCAAGCCGATTCAGCTGGCCGGTGGCGGTACCTGTAACGCCGAGTTGGCAGCTTTTTTTGCGCCGAAGCCGATGCTCATTGTGAGCGATGGAGGCGACTGGACATCCACCGTTCCATCATTGGAATTTCCCTATCTGCAACGGATTTATGCGATGTACGGTGCTTCCGGGCAGGTCACCAATGTGCATCTGCCCCGAGAGCGGCACGATTTCGGTCCCAATAAGCGCACGGCCGTCTATGACTTTTTTGTCAAAGTCTTCGGCTTGGACGCCACTCAGCGTGACGAATCGAAGGTAACCGTCGTTGCTCCGGCAGTCCTGCAGACCGATGCGAAGTGATCTCCATCTTTCCTACTGTTCTTTGTCAGATCAAGGATAGAAACCTCACGTAGGCGGTATGTCAGAGTGGCAAGGGTGGAAAATTTTCGGTTTTCCCGTGATGATGTCGCTCATTCGGGGTGATTCCGTCAAGTTTTTGATGTGTAATAAAATGACAGTACCAAACACGCTCTTTGCCCCTGAAACAGGCGGATGTGATTGAAAAAAAGGCAATAATTTTGCAGTCTTTGAATTATTAGGTATCTTTGCAGAAACAAGAGCTATCATATGGACGACCCAAAGCTATCATATGGACGGCCCAAAGCTATCATATGGACGGCCCAAAGCTATCATATGCAGAACCCATTGCCATGGTATGCGATTCGCCTATTTTCGCTGCACTATCAGGAGGCCATTGATTTCCTTACCCAACAAGGTTTGGAAACCTTTGTCCCGATGGAATCCATCACAGTCAGGGATCATGACGGACGGCTCAGACACCATCAGCGTCCAGTTGTCAGAAACATCATCTTTGTCCAGAAAAAATACGCAGCGGATGAGATGCGCAAGATCTTTGCCTCGGCCGCTTTCAAGATGGCGGTTTATACGAAGGCATCCGGTAGTTATGAATATTATGAGATTCCAGCCAAGGAAATGTTTGAATTTCAGGTCATGTGCAATCTTGACAAAGGCGATGCCATGTATTGCAGCGAATCTGAAGTTGCCTTGAAGAAGGGGACGCCGGTGATAGTGGAATACGGTCCGCTTAAGGGAATGACCGGAAAACTGGTCCGGGCAAGCAAGAAATACTACTTGCTGAAACAGATACCGGGGGTTGCCGTGATGCTGAAAGTGACCCGTTGGTGCTGCAAGCCCATCGTCACGGGGAGTCAGTGAATGATCTTTGTGCTGTATGTTGAAATCATGCAGGGGTGACGCTTTGATACTGCAGGCATGGCCCATGCCGTTCCTCTTTTTCGGATTACATCCTTAGGGCATGCCTGACGGCGTCTACTTGCGGAGCTTCTTGAGCTGTCGGAGCGCCTGGGGGATATTAGGACAGAGAGCGAGTGCTTTCTCATAGTTGCGGATTGCGGCCTCCTTGAATCCCTCGTGTTCGCATTCCTTGGCCATCATGACAAATTCCATGGCGAGTTTCTTCAACGATTCTTCCTTCTTTTGTGCCTCATCTTTCAGCCTCTGAATCTCGGCGCGCTGCGTATTGATGACGTTCAGTTTTCGTCGTAAGAGCCTTTTTATCCTTGGCTGTTCGATGTCATATCGGCTGTGGATGGCGATAAAGAAATGATCCAAGGCGGCCTGCATCTCTCCGTTGTCAAATGCTTGCACGGCTTCGAAGTATTCTTTGTCGGCCCGTGACTGTTGGATGGCAAGGTTGATGATGGACTGATTGTTGTAGTTCTTGGTAAAATCGGCTACTTCCTTGTTGATGAAAACCTGATCACGATGGATGGGATTGACGAGCGAGATGCCGTCCAAATGGGTGCAACGTGACAGGGCTACATAGGTCTGACCGGCCGAAAAGACGCCGCCCGAGAGGTCTATCTTTACCTGATTGAAGGTCAGTCCCTGGCTCTTATGCACGGTGATGGCCCACGCCAACTTGATGGGGTATTGGGTGTAAGTGCCAATAGTCTGCTCTTCAATCTTCTTTTCCTTTTCGTTGAATTTATATTTCTCATTGCTCCACACTTCCTGCTCGACGTCATAGTCATTGCCGTCCTCCGTGTGGACATAGATTTTGCCGCCTTCATTTTCGTCAAATCCCGTGATCGAACCGAGCGTTCCGTTGACCCAGCGTTTTTCTTTGTCGTTGCGAATGAACAGGATCTGCGCACCGACTTTCAGCTCCAATTCCATGGGGGTGGGCAGGCTGTTTTCCGGAAACTCGCCCTCTATGACACCGTAAAAGATGCTCGGTCCGCCCGGCAGGTCCTCCAACTTTTTCTTGTTGATATAATCCACATTGTCACGACGGGTGGAGAGCGTGATCGACATGGGTGCTCCATCCGGATCGGAAGCTTGTTCTTGCGTCGGCTTACTGTCGTCTGTCGGAGCTATGACACGACTGTTCAGCATCGAAAGATCTGCATCGGTCATCCGACCGGACCGAATATGATCGAGAATGTTGATGAAGAGCTGGTCGCTCTGGCGGTAAACCTTGTTCAGTTCGATGGAGATAAGCTGCATTTCTTTGAACACCTTGGCATTGAAGAAGTATGCAGAGGGATAGAAAGTATTGAGCAACTGGCGGTCTTCCTCTTTCAGAACGGGTTCAAGCTGATATACATCACCGACGAGCAGGAGTTGTTTTCCGCCAAAGGGTTCTCGCATGTTGTTGTTGTAGATGCGCAGCACCTTGTCGATAAAGTCGATGATATCTGCACGGACCATGCTGATCTCGTCAATAATGATCAGTTCGGTGGCTCGCAGAAGTTTCCGCTTTTCGCTGTTATATTTCAAGGTGTTGCGGATGTTTTTGACACTATAGCGGGTGTCATTGGGCAACAGCGGATGGAACGGCAACTTGAAGAAGCTGTGGAGCGTTGATCCTCCCACATTGACAGCTGCTATCCCCGTCGGGGCAAGGATGATGTGCTTTTTGTGGGTTGTGGCCGCGATGTATCTGAGAAAAGTCGATTTACCCGTCCCTGCCTTTCCGGTAAGGAAGAGGGAGCGACGGGTAAACTGCAAGATCTGGAGTGCATGTTGCAGCTCCGCATTATCCAAATCGATTTGATCAGGGTGATTATTCAATGAGTTTTAAAGCTTCTTAAGAGGGTCCGGAAGTGCTGTGTGCTGCCTCCGTCCTTCACTTATAAATTGTCAAGATTGATCACCTCTTCGGTCTGACGGCGCTTTTTCTCCGATTTCTTTTCGGCATTTGGTGCTTCCGGATTATCTTTCTCGCTCTTCTCCGGCTTTGCAATCGGATTGCCATTCTCGTCCAAGATGATTTCCTCTGATGTCACCTGCAGGCTGTCGTGAGATACTGTGTCCTTTCGGGCAGGCTTGTAATAGCTTGCGCATTCATACATATCCCGCGTGATGTCATCGTCTTTGGGACGGTTGAATTTGGCATGATACTGCTTGAAGTCTGGATCCTTGAAGAGCGACTGGAGAAAGTAACCGCAGATGGGGAGGGCCGTACGGCTGCCCTGACCAAGTGCGCCTGTGCGGAAGTGGATGCTTCTGTATTCGCCGCCTACCCATGCTCCGACGACGAGCTTGGGGCTGACGCACATGAACCAGGCGTCCGAGTGGTTGTTGGATGTACCGGTCTTGCCCCCGAATTCGGTGTCGCGAAAATCGCCGACATATCCCCAGAGACTCTGGGAAGTGCCGCCCGGTTCGCGCATACCGCCCTGAAGGAGTTGCTGCATCAGGAATGCACTCTTGTAAGGGATGACCTGTTCGTTGGCAGTAGGGCCGACATAGACTTCCTTTCCGTCCTTGTCAACGATGCGTGTAACCAGCACCGGATCATGATGCTTTCCGTCGTTGGCTACCGTGCAGTAGGCATTTGCCATCTCTAAAAGATTGACATCGCTGGATCCTAATGCCAAAGACGGTGCATCGTCAAGCGGACTCTTGATGCCCATCTTATGCGCAGTCTCGATGATACGTTTGATCCCCATCTCCTGTCCAAGCCGTACGGCGACCGAGTTGATACTCTTTGCGAAGGCACTCTTCAAGGGTATTGAGTCGCCCGTGAAATAGCCGTTGGCATTGGACGGAGTCCATACAGTCATCTCATGTTTCTTCTTGTCATAGACGTTCATGGAAATATACTCGTCACGGCGCTTGTCACAGGGGGTGAGACCTTGATTCATCGCTTCCGTGTAAACGAACAGCTTGAAGGTCGATCCCGGCTGTCTCATTGAGGTGACCTTGTCATATTTCCAAGTGTTGAAGTCGATATCGCCTACCCATGCCTTCACTGCGCCGGTCTGAGGTTCCATCGCCACCATCGAGCAATGCATGAAATGGACCATGTAGCGGATAGAATCCAAGGAAGACATCTCCTTCTCTATAGTCCCCTTTTCATAGTCGAAGAGTTTGACGGTGTGCGGTTTGTTCATGTAAAAGTTGATGGAATCCGGACTGTTTGGGAACTTTGCCAGCAGGTATTTGTAGAAAGGCTGGCGCATGGCAATCCCTTCAATGAATCCCGGTATGACCTTTCCGTTTTCATCGACCCATGGATCGTTGTTGCCCCAGTGGTTCTTAAAGTTACGCTGAACGATCTTCATCTGCTTGATGGCGGCCTCTTCGGCGTATTTTTGCATACGGGTGTCGATGGTCGTATAGATCTTGAGTCCACTGCTGTAGAGGTCATAGCCGTTGTCGTGACACCAGTCCTTCAGATAGTCAGCTACCGCCTCGCGAAAGTATTTGGCTTGTCCGTCATAGTTTTCTTCAACCTTAAAGTCGAGCTTGAGAGGTAATTTCGAGAGTGAATCGCATTCTTCCTTAGTCAGATCTCCATGCTTGACCATGTTGTTGAGAACCGTATTGCGCCGGGCCGTGCTGTTTTTTGGATTCGTCCGAGGGTTGTAATAAGTTGTGGCCTTCAGCATTCCAACCAAGACGGCAGCCTGCTCCGTGGTCATCTCCTTCGGTGTGCAGTTGAAATAGGTCTTGGCTGCGGTCTTGATGCCATACGCATTTGAACCGAAGTCAACAGTGTTGGCATACATCGTGAGAATATCTTTCTTGCTGTAAATGGTCTCAAGTTTGGTCGCGATAATCCATTCTTTGCTCTTGACGATCAATATTCTAAGTCCTGGGATCTTTCCCAACAAGCCTGTGGAATATTGTGTCCTGACGCGGAACATGTTCTTGGCCAACTGCTGAGTGATCGTCGATGCGCCTCGCCCGTCATGCCGGAGGAGTGCGTCCTTGACAGCTCCGATGAGCCCGATGGGGTCTATCCCCCAATGCTTATAGAACCGCTCGTCCTCGGTATCGATCAATGCCTTGAAGAAATTTGGGTTGACTTCTTCGTATTTGACAGGTGTCCGGTTCTCGCTGAAGAATTTTCCGATCATGACACCATCCGCACTATAAAGCTCCGAAGCTTCCGCATTCTGCGGATCTTTGATGCCGGAGAAGTAGCCGGGAGACTTACCGAAGAGCCACAGAAAGTTGATGTCTACAGCTCCGAGGTAAAGGAAGAATGCGATGATACATGAAACAAAAGCCACAAGTGTTTTTCTCCCCTTGCTCTTCCCTTTGTATAAGCCTTTATACCACGGCCAGAATGAGCGGATTTTATGCCAGCACCATGTGCATATATTTCTTAATGTGCGCATTGAATAAATAATTTAGAAGGTAAGTGCATTCTCGATACAAAAGTACGAAATAAGTTCTTATCTATATCGATTTGTCGATATAATTTATGATTTCTTCAATGTTATCCGGATGAAACCATGTGATGCGTTCATCCTTCTTGAACCAAGTCAGTTGCTTGCGCATGTATTGTCGGGTGTTCGACTGAATCTGCCGGACTGCCTCCTCGCGGTCTATCTTGCCGTCAAAATAGCTGAACAGCTCACGATAACCTACGGTGTTGAGCGAATTAAGGCCCCTTAAAGGATAGACGCTGCGGGCTTCCTGTTCCAAGCCTTCATCCATCAGCGTGAGCACGCGCTGGTTTATGCGCTCGTAGAGTTCCTCTCGTGGTCGGTTCAGACCGATCTTCAGGATTCTGAACAGGCGTTTTTTTCTTGTGTTGGTTCTGAAATGCGAGTAGGGCTGACCTGTCATATGACAGATTTCAAGGGCGTGTATGACGCGTCGGGGATTATTCTTGTCCACGATCTGATAGTGCTCGGGATCCAATCGGGAAAGTTCTTCCACGAGTCGGGGAAGGCCCTCCTCGGCCAGCCGTTTTTTCATTGTCTCACGCGTTGCATCATCTACAGTGGGAATGTCATCAATGCCATCACATACCGCATCGATATACATCATGCTCCCACCAATCAGGAGTGGGGTGGGGACAGACTGCAACTCTGTATCCAACAGGTGCAGTACGTCCTGCTCGAACATGAACGCGCTGTAATAGTCTTTCAGATGGCGGGTGCCGACGAGATAGTGTTTGACCTGCTGCAGTTGTTGCTTTGTTGGGGCTGCAGTTCCGATCGGGATTTCCTGAAAGATCTGTCGCGAATCGGCATTGATAATCGGAGCCTGCAGATGCTCGGCAAGACGCAGGCTTAATTCTGTCTTTCCGACACCGGTGGGTCCAACAACGACGATAAGCGTTTGTGGCATGGGAGCAATGAAGACATTATCCGATAGGCATATTTGCTTATCGGATAATACCCCGTTTGGATGTTGATACGAAATCGATAATATACTGGATCTCAGGTGTGATCTGCAGGTTCTTCCTGATTTCTTCGATCCCTTCCTGAAGAACACCCTTGGAATAGAGCAACCGATAGGCATTATGGATCAGGTCAATCAGCTCGTTACTGAATCCGTGACGACGCAAGCCGATGATGTTGATGCCTGCATAGCGGATGGGTTCCTTACCGGCAATGATGTAGGGAGGAATGTCCTGAGAAAAGCGGCTGCCTCCTTGGATCATGACATATCCTCCTATCTTGCAGAACTGATGGCATAGCACAACGGCACTGATGATCGCATGATCATCGACCGTAACCTCTCCCGCGAATTTCGTAGAGTTGCCGATGATCGTGTGGCTGCCAATAAAGCAGTCGTGAGCGATATGCATGTTTTCCATGAGAAGATTGTCGCTGCCGACCTTGGTGATGCCTTTAGAGGCCGTGCCACGGGAGATTGTGACATTCTCACGGATGCTGTTACGGTCACCGATCTCGCAGATGGTATCCTCTCCGCGGAACTTCAGATCCTGCGGTTTGGTTGACAAGCTGGCTCCCGGGAATATTTCGTTACTGTTCCCGATGCGGGCACCGTAGTGGATTGTGACATTGTTCATAAGTACATTGTCATCTCCCATCACCGTGTTGCGGTCAATATAACAGAACGGACCGATGGTATTGTTGTCGCCGAGTTTCGCTTCGGGGTGGACGAAAGCCAATGGACTGATTTGATTCATAATTATTTGTTCTTAACGATTTGCGCTGTGAATGTGGCTTCTGATACAACCGTGTCTCCGACAAACATGTAGCCCCTCATCGTGCTGATGCCATGGCGCACTGGATGAAGCAGTTCTACGCGGAAGAGCATGGTGTCTCCGGGGACTACTTTCTGACGAAACTTCACGTCATCGATCTTTATGAAATAGGTGGACCATTTCTCTGGCTCCTCCACCTGGTTGAGCACGAGCAAGCCTCCGCATTGTGCCATTGCTTCGATCTGCAACACTCCGGGCATTACAGGCTCCTGGGGAAAGTGCCCGGGGAAGAAAGGCTCGTTGGCAGTCACGTTCTTTACGCCAACGATACTGTTAGGTCCGATGGCGATGATCTTGTCAACCAGCTGCATGGGATAGCGGTGCGGGAGAAGTTCCCGGATGCGGTTGTTGTCCATGATCGGTGTTTCATTTGGATCATAGATCGGTGCCTGAATCTCATGCTTGCGGATCTCCTTGCGCATGAGACGGGCAAATTTGTTGTTGATCGTATGACCTGGCCTTGTTGCAACGATGCGGCCTTTGATGGGCTTGCCGATCAAGGCCATGTCACCGATGATGTCAAGCAGCTTATGACGGGTACACTCGTTCTCCCATGTCAGCGGTTTGTTCTGTATATAGCCAATCTTTTTCGCATCCATGTGGGGCACTTTCAGAATATCGGCCAACTGATCCAATTGATCCTGAGGCACTTCGCGCTCGTAGATGACGATCGCATTGTTGAGATCGCCGCCCTTGATCAGGTTGGCCTCGAGCAGCGGTACGATGTCGCGTACAAATACAAAGGTACGCGCGGGCGCGATCTCCTCGGCAAAGTTATGGATGTCATCCAAGGTGGCAAACTGGCTGTTGATGAACTTGGATTGGAACGAACACATGGCCGTGATGCTGAACTGATCGTCTGGAAGAATCGTGATGCACGAACCGCTCTCCTCGTCCTTCACTTCGATCTTCTTGCGGATGATGTAGTAGTCTTTTGGAGCGTTCTGGTCAACGATGCCCACTTCTTTGATCTTGTCAACGTACATGGCGGCCGATCCGTCAAGAATCGGAAACTCAGGACCATTGACCTGGATCAGGCAATTGTCGATCCCCATGGCGTAGAGGGCCGCCATGCCATGTTCGACGGTACTCACCCTGACATTGCCGGAGGCGAGCACGGTGCCGCGTTGGGTGTCTACTACCTTTTCGGCGATGGCATCTATGATGGGCTGATCATCAAGATCAATGCGCTGTATCTTGTATCCGGTGTTTTCGGGAGCAGGATTGAACGTCACGGTGAGGCTCAGTCCTGTATGCAGACCTTTCCCGAAAAGGGAGAAGCTGCCTTTCAACGTTTTTTGCTTGGTTGCTTCCATTATTTCCTTATGTTATTTTCGTGTTTTGCGGAGCTATCCTTTCGAGGCTCAAGAGCTATGCTTTAGGCCGCCCGGAGCTATGCTTTCGGACGTCCAAAGCTATGCTCCGCGGATTCAGGATTTATTCTTCAGTTGTTCCACTTCTTTCTTCAGCTCGTTCAACTCTTTGTAAATCTCTGGCAGTCTGCGGAATATCGCCTGTGACTTGAAGTAAGGCTTCTGCTCCATTGGGGGTGTTCCGATCAGCTGCTGATTGTCTTTCAGACTTCCAGGTACGCCTGATTGAGCTCCTAAGAAAACCTTGTTGCCGATCGTGATGTGTCCTGCGATTCCAACTTGTCCGCCAAACATGCACCACTGACCGACTTTCGTCGAGCCCGCAACACCCACTTGGGCGCTCATGACGGTGTTTTCGCCGATGTCGGTGTTGTGTGCTATCTGGACCAGATTATCCAATTTGACGCCCTTGCGGATGAAAGTGCTGCCCATAGTGGATCTGTCCACGCAGGTGTTGGCACCGATCTCTACATCGTCTTCGATCGTTACGATGCCGATCTGCGGTATTTTATCATAGCAGTTGGCTGCAGGATTGGGCGCGAATCCGAATCCATCCGCACCGATGACACAGCCTGCATGGAGGATGACGCGGTTGCCCACTCGGCAGTTGTGATAGACTGTCGCGTTGGGATAGAGAACAGCATGGTCGCCGATCTTCACGTTCTCACCCACGTAAGCATGCGGGTAGACTTGCGTGCCGTCACCTATCTCTGCGCCGTCAGCGATATATGCAAATGCGCCGATATAGGTGTCCTTGCCGATTTTTGCTGTCGGCGAGATGAAAGCGAGTGAGTCTATGCCCGTCTTCTTCGGCTTCATGCTCTCGTAGATCTGTAACAGCCGGGCTACACTGTCGCGTGCATCCTTTACGCGAATAAGGGTCGGGGTGACCGGATGATCCAACTTAAGCCCCTCGTCCAGCAGAACGATGGTCGAAGCAGTGTCATATATATAATGAATATACTTGGGATTGGCTAAAAAGGAGATTGCCCCCGGCGTACTCTCTTCTATCTTGGCAAAGGTGTGGACGGTAGCATTCTCGTCACCTTCTATTCTTCCGCCGACCAACTGGGCTATCTGTTTCGCAGTGAATTCCATCTTCTCGATATGAATAAATTAGTTTTGCAAATATACGAAATTATATTCAGAAACGCTGATAGCAAAGATAATATTTGCGATTTTTTTTAGAAAGCAAAGCAATGTTGAACAATTCGGAAGCATCTGTGATATCCCGCACGGATCCGTCTTTACCGAGGATGGAGATGTGGTCGTCGTTCATGTCGTACATGTCTTTCTGTATAAGGTTCGTGCTCATGAGGTATCTGGCATCGTCTACGGAAACATTTACCTTGGCCGCCAATTTTTCCTGTAACTCCCTGATAGCATCTTCGCTGACCTGTTCCTCATGCACTTCGACGCGGAATATCCTTCGTTCGATCAAGTCACGGGCCAGCAGAGCGAGGATCTTGTCTTCATGATGGCACCACACTTTGAGACTGCTCCAGATGTCACTGTCATCCAGTTCCTCATAGTTCTGCAGTGCTTCGGGATGGCTGTTGAAGAATGGAGCGTCGACATGATGGCGCAAAAAGTAGTGTAGGGCGGGTGGGGCGAAGACTTCAATGCCTTGCTGCACTAAGTCCTTGGCACGCAGGAGCACGTTCAAGAGCATTTTTTCGCAGGCCACAGTCGTTTTGTGCAGGTAGACTGACCAGTACATCAGCCTTCGCGCGACGAGATAATTTTCGATGGAGTAGATGCCCTTCGAGTTAACCACTAACTGATCATCGACGACATCGAGCATCTTGATGATGCGCGCCGAACCGATGTCCCCCTCTGTGACTCCGGTGAAGAAGCTGTCTCTGCGCAGGTAATCGAGCCTGTCCATGTCCAACTGCGAGCTGATCAGCTGATGCAGGAATCGCTTCGGATACTCGTCCTTGAAAATCTTCATGGCCAAGTTCAGCTCACCGTTCATATCCTGATTGATCTGTTCCATTATCATCAGCGAGATCTCTTCGTGTGAGATGCCGTGGATGAGCGTATTTTCCAGAACGTGGGAAAAGGGTCCGTGGCCGATGTCATGCATCAGGATGGCGGCTTCGATGGCTTCGGCTTCGCTGTCGAAAATAAAGATCCCTTTCTGCATGAGTGAAGAGACGGCCTCGCTCATCAGATGAAATGCGCCGATGGAATGCTGGAATCGGGTGTGCTGAGCAGCCGGATAAACAACGCAGGTAAGTCCTAATTGCTTGATGCGCGTGAGCCGTTGCATCAACGGATGATTCACGATGTCAAGCAACAGGCCGTGCGGGATCTTGATGAAACCGAATACCGGATCGTTGATAATCTTGCTGTCGTTCATCTCAACGGCTGATCTTGTCCAACTCGGCTGCCATTTCGGCCTGCAGTTCCTTGGCCCTTTCTGCAGCAATGAGGTCAAAGTCGGAGCCATGGCCGGCATAGATAATGCTGCGGGAAGAATTGACAATGAGGCCGCAATCAGCCGTCATGCCGTAGTGGCAAACCTCTTCAAGGCAGCCTCCCTGTGCACCCACGCCGGGCACAAGCAGAAAGTGGCGCGGCGCGAGCTTACGGATCTCACTGAACATCTTGCCCTGTGTGGCACCGACAACATACATCATCCGATTCTCATCCGCCCATTCGGCAGAGCGGCGGATGACTTTTTCAAACAGCCTTTCGCCGTTCCGATCCTCCGTGAGCTGGAAATCGCGGCTTCCTTTGTTGCTTGTAATGGCAAGAAGAATTACCCATTTGCCTTCGTATTCCAGAAATGGAGTGACGGAATCCTCACCCATATAGGGCGCGACAGTCAGTGCATCAAGGTCGTATTCTTTAAAGAAGGTTCGCGCATACAGGGACGAAGTGTTTCCAATATCGCCGCGTTTCGCGTCCGCAATGATGAAGTGGTTGGGGTATACCTTTTTTATATAGGCGACAGTTTGCTCGAAGGCCATGATCCCTTTGGCTCCCAGGCTCTCATAAAACGCAAGATTCGGTTTGTAAGCGATGCAATAGGGGGCAGTGGCATCAATGATTCGCTTGTTGAAGGTGAAAACGCCGTCCGTCTCGGTCTGCAGGAATTCGGGGATCTTCTGAATGTCCGTGTCAAGGCCGACACATAGAAACGATCGCTTGCTGAATATCTGTTCTACAAGTTGTTGTCTGTTCATGTTCTGCTGTTTTTCTGTTATTGTGATGCGGGATGTGTTCAGTGCAAAGTCTGAATGCTCAGATTGACACATCCGGATGACGTTTTATAGTTCGCTTTCTTTCAATTTTTCCGCGTTCTCTGCAACCGTGAGCGCATCGATCATGTCCTGTATGTCACCATTTAGGAAGCCCTGCAGATCATGCGTGGTATATCCTATGCGGTGGTCGGTGACACGCCCTTGCGGAAAGTTATAGGTCCTGATCTTGGCACTCCGGTCTCCTGTTGAGACAAGACTCTTTCTCCGACTTGAGATGTCATCAACATATTTCTGGTGCTCATGATCATATATATAGGTGTAAAGTCGGCTGAGTGCCCGCTCCTTGTTCTTGGGCTGGTCTCTGGTTTCGGTGCATTCGATAAGAATTTCCTCGACCTCTCCCGTGTTCGGATTCTTCCAGGGATAGCGCAGTCGCACGCCTGACTCCACCTTGTTGACATTCTGTCCGCCAGCTCCGGAGCTACGGAAGGTGTCCCATTTGATGTCTCCTTCGTTGATGTTGACCTCAAATTTGTCTGCCTCTGGCAGCACGGCCACGGTCGCCGCACTCGTATGCATGCGACCTTGTGTCTCGGTTGAAGGAACCCTTTGTACGCGGTGCACACCCGACTCATATTTTAAGGTACCGTAAACATTGTCACCACTGACTGCGAAATCAATCTCCTTGAAGCCGCCTACGGTTCCTTCGGAGACGCTGGTGACTGCCAATTGCCAGCCTTTCTTCTCACAGAATTTCTTGTACATGCTAAATAAGTCGCCGGCGAAGAGTGCTGCTTCATCACCTCCTGTACCTGCTCGGATCTCCATCTGGATGTTTTTGGCGTCTTCAGGGTCCTTGGGAATAAGTAACACTTTGATCTCCTCTTCAAGCTTCGGCTGCTGTATCTCTGCCTCGGACAATTCTTCCCGGGCCATCTCCTTCATGTCTGCGTCGCTTTCGTTTGCCAATATGTCCTTTGCTTCCCTGATGGTATTGAGGCATGCAATGTATCTCTTGCGAGCGTCCATGATGTCTCCCAGGTCCTTATATTCCTTGGTCAGCTTGACATAACGTGCCTGGTCAGCTATGACGTCAGGGTCAGTGATCAGTGTAGCTACTTCTTCAAAACGAGCCTCAAGACCGTCTAATTTCTCGAGTATGCTGTTGTTGTCTGGCATATATGGATTATAATGTCTATAAATGTCGATTTTTCTATCGGTTCGAATCTGAATAATCAGTGTTTCTGATCTGATCAGTATTCAAACGTTCCGTATTCTGATTGAATGGTAAGCGATTTCTTTCCTTCTTCAATGTGTCCCACGATTTGGGCGTCAATGTTGAAACTCCGGCTGATATTGATGATCTGCTCGGCAACCGAAGGTTCGACATAGATTTCCATCCGGTGTCCCATGTTGAATACCTGGTACATCTCCTGCCAGTCCGTTCCACTGGATTGCTGGATTGTCTTGAACAAAGGAGGAACGGGGAACATGTTGTCCTTGATGACCTTACAGTTATCATTCACGAAGTGGAGCACCTTGGTTTGTGCTCCACCGGTACAATGTACCATGCCATGGATCTCGTTACGCAACTCGTCGAGCATGCGTTTGATAACGGGGGAGTAGGTTCGCGTCGGCGACAGAACCAACTGTCCGGCGTTGAGCGGTGTTCCCTCGATAGCGTCAAGCAGATTACAGGAACCGCTATAAACCAACTCCGGGGGGACGGCATGATCAAAGCTCTCCGGATATTTCTCTGCTAAGTATTTGGCGAAGACATCATGTCGCGCGCTCGTAAGGCCGTTACTGCCCATTCCGCCATTGTATTGCTTCTCGTAAGAAGCCTGTCCGGTGGAGCTTAAGCCCACGATCACGTCGCCCGGACGAATGTTAGCGTTGTCGATCACGTCTTGTCTTTTCATTCGGCAGATGACGGTTGAATCGACAATGATCGTTCTCACCAAGTCGCCGACATCAGCCGTCTCACCGCCTGTGGGCCAGATTCCGATGCCCATTTCGCGCATTTCGGCGAGCAATTCGTCCGTTCCGTTGATAATGGCCGATATCACTTCACCGGGGATCAGATTCTTGTTTCGCCCGATGGTGCTTGAAACCAATATGTTGTCCACGGCACCTACGCAGAGTAGATCATCCGTATTCATGACGAGGGCGTCCTGTGCAACACCTTTCCAAACCGACATGTCACCGGTCTCTTTCCAGTATAAGTAGGCCAGAGAGGTCTTCGTTCCGGCTCCGTCAGCGTGCATGATGTTGCAGTATTCGGGATCTCCGCCCAAGACATCCGGTATGATTTTACAGAAAGCTTGCGGATAGAGTCCTTTGTCTATGTGCTTGATGGCGTTATGGACATCTTCTTTTGCTGCGCTCACACCGCGCATCATGTATCTGTTGTTCATCTGTATCTCTGTTTTATTCTTTATCATTCCAAAAATCCCAGCTTGCAAACGCCTGCAACAGCAGCATTTCCAATCCGTTTTTCACGACTGCTCCCCGTGCCATTCCTTTCTTCATAAACAGCGTCTCGTCAGGATTGTAGATTAAGTCGTAGAGCAGTGTGTGCGAGTCCATCGCCTCATATGGGAGGTCAGGACACTCGTCGGCGTGAGGGTAAACGCCGCATGGGGTGCAGTTGACGATAACGTTATACGCCTTGATATCTTCAGCTTTTAGTTTGTTATACTGAATGGTGCCCGGGCGTTCGAATCTGCTGACGAAGATTGTTTCAAGCCCTAAAGATTTCAAGCCATAGTTGACGGCCTTCGAAGCACCTCCCGTGCCTAATATCAGTGACCGCTTATGATAGGACTCAAGAAGCGGTTCGATGCTCTTTGTAAATCCTATCACGTCGCTGTTGTAGCCTTTCAGGATCGTCTTATTGCCCTTGTGACTGACTTTGATGACATTTACAGCACCGATGGCGCGTGCCTCCGGGCTCATGGTATCGAGATAACTGATCACCTTTTCCTTATAAGGAATTGTGACGTTGAGGCCTTTCAGTTCTGGATTCAGCTCAAGAATCTCAGGTAGATTCTCAATGCTTGGGATCTCAAAATTGAAGTAACGGGCATTGATCCCTTCGTTTTCGAATTTCTCATTGAAATAATTCTTTGAGAACGAATGGCCCAATGGGTAGCCGATCAATCCATATTTATCCATAACATACTATTTTGTAGCCAAATACATGGTGCAGATTCCGAATGTGAGGCGTTTATATTTCACGTCTTTGTATCCGGCCTTTTCAAAAATGCCTTTCATCATTTCTCCCTGCGGGAAAGCCTCCATGGTCGAGGTCAAGTATTGATAAGCATTGATGTCTTTTGACACGATCTTTCCATAGATTGGCAAGATCGTGTGTGAATATAGCTTGAAGAGCTGCCGCATAGGAAACTTTTGGGGAGCGGATAGCTCCACGATGCTCAGCTGCCCTCCGGGCTTCAGCACGCGGTGAATCTCTTTCAAACCGCGGTCAAGGTCAGCAAAGTTACGGATTCCAAAAGCCGCTGTGGCAGCGTCAAAAGTGTTGTCATCTATCGAGAGGGCAAGACAGTCGTCCTTTTGGAATGTGATTGTATCGTCGAGATGTAGCTGTTTCACTTTCTGCCGACCAATTTCCATCATCCCTTCCGAGATGTCTATCCCCAGAATTGATTTCGGACGGATCATCCGTGCCGCCAGGATGGCGAAATCACCGGTACCTGTTGCGATGTCGAGGATGGTCTTCGGACGGAGGGGCATCAACTGGCTGATCGCCTTACGGCGCCAACTTTTGTCGATGTTCCATGAGAGACGGTGGTTCAAAGTGTCATAGGTAGGAGCAATATGATTGAACATTTGCTCAACCAGCTTTCCCTTGTCGCCGTCTTCCCCGTATGGTTTGATTTCCTCTTGTCTGTACATTGCCGGTTACTTGCGATTGGTCAGAAATTCCGTTACGTTTCTTTCAATTCTGGCAGCAATGTCATCCTCCTCGGCCGCTTTATTGAACTTTTCACCCGTGATATGCTCATAGAGTTCGATATAACGTTCGCTTACGCCCATCGCATACTCATCGGTGATCTCCGGCATGGTCTGTCCGGGTTCGTTCATGAAGTCGTGTTCGATCAGCCATTGGCGCACGAATTCCTTGGACAACTGCCGTTGCGGTTCGCCTTTTTCAAATTTTTCCTGATAGGTGTCAGCATAGAAGTAACGGCTCGAGTCGGGTGTGTGGATCTCATCAATGAGATAAATATTCCCGTCATGCTTGCCGAATTCATATTTGGTGTCTACTAAGATCAGTCCTTGACGCGCTGCAATCTCCTGCCCCCGGGCAAAGAGCTTACGGGTCCAGTCTTCAATGACGGCATAATCTTTTGCGGACACGATGCCCTGGCTGATGATTTCCTCTTTGGAGATGTTCAAGTCATGGCCTTCATCAGCTTTTGTGGTCGGGGTGATAATCGGCTCCGGGAAGCGCTCGTTCTCCCTCATGCCGTCGGGAAGTTTCACGCCGCAGAGTTCGCGGCAGCCTTCCTTATAGGCTCGCCATGCACTTCCGGTAAGGATGCTGCGTATGATCATCTCCACGCGGAAGCCTTCACACTTGACTCCGACGGTCACCATGGGGTCCGGTGTGGCCAATTTCCAGTTCGGGCAGATATCTTTGGTCAAGTCAAGAAACTTAGCCGCGATCTGATTCAGCACCTGTCCCTTGTAAGGAATCCCTTTGGGAAGGATCACGTCAAATGCCGAGATACGATCCGTGGCCACCATTACGATGATGTCATCATTGATGTTATAGACATCGCGGACTTTTCCGTGGTAAACACTCTTTTGTCCTTTAAAATGGAAATCAGTTCTTGTTAATGCTTTCATTGTCTTTGTGCTTATGGTTCTTTTAGTCTTTGAAATCCAGCTTCGACTCGCTGTTTCGGGCTTTATCGTAAGCCTCATACGCATTGACAATGCGTGTGACGAGCTTGTGTCTGACTATATCTTTCTTCGTAAGTTCGATGACCGCGATGCCTTCAATGTCCTTAAGGATCTTCAGCGCTTCAATCAAGCCGCTCTTTTGTTCATGCGGAAGGTCTATCTGCGTCATGTCTCCGGTCACGATCATCTTTGTGTTCCAGCCCATGCGAGTCAGAAACATGCGTATCTGAGCAGGTGTTGTGTTCTGTGCCTCGTCCAAAATGACAACGGCATCGCTGAGGGTCCGGCCTCGCATGAATGCCAACGGGGCTATTTGGATGATGTGTTTTTCCATCATATCCTGCAGCTTCATGGCCGGAATCATGTCCTCAAGCGCGTCATAGAGCGGCTGCAGATAGGGGTCGATCTTTTCCTTCATGTCACCCGGAAGGAATCCGAGTTTTTCTCCGGCCTCCACTGCGGGACGACTGAGGATGATCTTTTTGGTCCTCTTTTCTTTCAAGGCTTTGACGGCCATGGCAATGCTCAGATAGGTCTTGCCGGTTCCTGCGGGTCCGAAAGCGAAAATCAAGTCGGTGTGCTCGAAAGCTTCGACCAGCCGCTGCTGGTTTTCCGACCGGCTCTTGATGGGGCGGCCGGAGGTGCTGTAGACAAGAACGTCCTTGACGGCATCGGCCTTTGTCTTTTTGCCTTTGACGATATCGAGCACGTCCTCGTCGGAAATCGAGTTGTATTTGACCACATGTTTTCGCATGGTTTCAAGATTCTCTTCAATCTTGACCATGTCTTCCTCGTCGCCTAACAGGCGGAGAACATTGTCTCTGGCCACAATCCGCATCTTGGGGAAGAGCGATTTCAGCATCTGTAAATGACCGTTGTTCACCCCATAGAATACTACGGGGTCAACATCTTCAATGACAACATGTTTCTCTATCAATGGACTATGCTCCTTATATTTGCTGCAAATTTACATCAAAATTGCGAAATCTACAAATAATTGCACTTCAAATACGAGCATACTTTCATGATTTGGTACAGATGGTCGGAAGCTCAGACCGACCGAATCCGTTCCTTTCAGAACATGACCTGACAGTGCATGTCGGATCTTCTCGCTGCTTTTGGTTTTGCAGATGCTATCTTTGGACTGCCAAGAGCTGTCGTTTAGGCCGCCTATATGATACCTTCAGGCGGCCTGAATGATACCTCTCCGTTTTTGGGGGTATCGTTGCGTGAAAAGAATTGACATCTGTTTCATAATTTGAATAAATAAAGCAACCGTCCTTCAGTATGAAAGACGGCTGTTGGACCTTGATTTATGGGACTTTCACCAGTTATGTTCTATTTAAGTCCGAATAGCTTCTATAGATGTGAAAGGGATATTCTGATGAAAAAACTGATCAACTCAGAACTGCCACCAGTGTTTCTTCTTCAGCACTTCCATGGGGGGACGGGATGACAATGATTCCATGATCAGCTGGCGTTGTGTCTTTCCATATTTGATCATCTGATAAATCTGTCCCCAGTCGGGCAGTCCCCCGATGTTGCGGTCATCTATGAAGAGATCGGCCTTGATCTTACGTGAGAAATGGTTATTGTATTCTACCTTTTCTTCGGGGTAATCCTTGTTGACGGCATAAAATACAACACCGCGCTCCCTACACCAGTTGACGGCATCTTCGAGCAGTTTCCCCTCGCGGACGCTCCATAGAATCAGACGATGCTGATCAGCGATTAGCATGCGCAGTGTCTCGGTCGCGAACGGGATCTCCTGGCCTATTGCCGGATATTCATGGGTCACAATTGTCCCGTCAAAATCAATAGCGATTGTCATATATGTAATGTTTCTGCTGCCGGTGCCGTTGATGCTTCTTGAGACGAGGCGCATCAATCAAGCCCTTCAGCGCTTGATTGATGTGTCGTTTGCGTCACCATAATGACTATTGGCATAATTGCCGTAGGAGCCGTAGCTGCCATAGGAGCCATAACCTCCGTAGCCACCATTGTGTCCGTGATGTCCGTATCGTCCGTAACGCCCATATCTTCCGTACTTGCCGTAGCCGTAGTAATAGCCGTACTTCTTTTTCGACATGTCAATGCCGTTGATGACGATGCACATGTTTGGCATTTTCTTCTCCACGGCCAGACCGTTGATGAGGCTGAAGCTCTCCTTCGGGGTATAATCTGCGCGGCACAGGTAGACCACCGCGTCAGCTACACGGCTGATCTGCAAGGTGTCTGTTACCAATCCGACGGGAGCCGTGTCAATCAGTACATAGTCATAATGTTCCTTGAGGATATCGATGACCTTCTCAAGTGACGGACGTGCCACGAGCTCTGACGGATTGGGCGGAATGGGGCCGGCCATCAGCAGGTCTAAGTTGTTGTTGATGCCTGAAGGCAGGGTCTGGCTCTTGACGTTTTCCCATGTAGGATCGCTCATGCTGAGCAGTGGTGTGATGCCATTATGATGGTTGGAAATCTCAAACAGCTCGGCGAGCCTTGGCTTACGGATATCCAGTCCTACCAGAATGATCTTCTTGCCTAATAAGGCAAAGCTGACCGCAAGATTCGCGGCGGTGAACGTCTTGCCTTCTCCGGAAGTGGTTGACGTGAAGAGGACGACCTTCTGACCGGGAGTCATGACAAACTGGAGGTTGGTCCGCATGCTTCGGAATATTTCTTCCATCTGGTTGTTCTGATTCTCATGAACGACGATGTCGGCTTTTGTCTTGGCAGTATCACTGGCAACGGCCACATCCGCAAGGATCGGGAGTTTGGTCAGTTTGGCCACATCGTCGTGTCCTTCGATTTTATATCTGAAGAACTGAAGTATGAAGAGCAAGAGCATCGGTATTGCTAAGCCGATGACTCCGCCTGCCAGCAAGATCAGAGAAGACTTCGGGGAAACCTTTCCTCCTAATGAAGGGTCGTCAATGAGTTTGCCTTTGTCGGCGGTGGCAGCAAGCGATATCGAGTTCTCTTCACGCTTCTGGAGCAGCATCAGATAAAGTCCGGACTTCACTTCCTGCTGCCGTCCGATCTGCGTCAGCATTCTTTCCTGTTCCGGCGTGGCTCCGACCTCGCCTTGATATTTGCCGTACTGACGTGCCACACTGCTGATCTGGATGTTCATGGAGTTGCGTGCCTGGGTCATGGCTCTCTTGATGGACGACGTCAGATCCTCCAGTTGGGCAGTGAGCGGAGTGACGGTCGGGGAGTTCTCACTGGCACTCCGCAACAGCCGTTTGCGCTCTTGTGCGATCTCGTTGTAACGGTTGATCAGTGACGTAGATGCCGGATCGGTCAGTCCGACGTTGGACGGGATTGCTTCGTATCTGTTGTTTGGATCATTCACATAGCTCTGCATCTCGTTGAGCATGGCCGACTGGGCATTGGCTTCGGCCAGTTTCTGACTGTACTGGTCGGCATTCTGAACGGCCTGTCCGGCGTTCATCTTCAGCTCGACCATGTTGTTGCGCTTCTTATAAGTTTCCAATTGGCCTTCCGTACTGCCCAACTCGGCGTTTATCTTCTCCAATCTGCCGTTGATGAATTCTTCGGTCCGGAGCGCCACTTCATTTTTGTCCTCATTAGCCTGGCGGTTGTAAACGATCGCCAGTTGTTTCAGATAGTCGACTGCACGTCGCGGGCTTTCATCCCGAAGCTGCAGAACGGCGATGGATGTCGTTTTTGCAGTCTGGCTGACCGACAGTCCGTTGACATATTTGTTGGCTGCAATGCGGGGGGAAGTGATATAAACCTTCATGATCGAACCGTCAGTCATGGGCGAAGCCTGAGGGTTGCTGTTGAAACTGAAGATACCGGCTCTTGTACCGATCGTTGCCGGCAGCTGGCTGAAAGACTTGTCTATGGAGAAGGGTCCTTGCAAGGTATTCTCGCCCGTTGGTACATAGTAAGTTCCCGTGACATGATAGTTGTTTCCCTCGCGTTGGATCTGCAGACTGACCTGACTGTTGAGTTTCTCTAAATGGTCCGGGTCTATGTCGACCGAGATCGGCTGATTCTTGTACATCAGGTTGTCCTTGATCTTCCCGCAGGAGTAATAGTTGACATAGAGTTTGAGATCTCTTACGCTCTGCTGTGCGATGGAATGGGACTTCAGAATCTCCATTTCGTTGTCGAGCCCAGTGGAGTTTGAGATCATTCCGAGCGTCGTTGCGTTCATCAATGTGCTGCGGCTGCTGCGGCTGTTGTCTTCTTCCTTGATCAGGAGTTTGGCAAAGGCTTGGTAGACGGGCGTTGTATAGCGCAGGTAAATCGCCGCCGCTCCGAGACAGATAATCAGTGAAAGGATGAACCATTTCCAGTTAAGGACGAGTAGGGTATAGATGGTTTGAAAGTCAAAAGAAGACTTTTCTTCCGTCTCAAGAATGTTATCCGTTTCTAATTTCTTGTTTTCTTCCATTGTTATTTCATATTATTTATTATCGTAGCGCTTCATTTGCTAATCTCAGCAGGTATTTTCCATAATCGTTTTGAGCCATTTTTCTGGCTGCTTCATTCAGCTGTTCTGCATCGATCCAGCCTTTTTTGAAAGCGATTTCTTCCAAACAAGCGATTTTCAGGCCTTGTCTTTTCTCTATCACTTCGATGAAAGTCCCCGCTTCACTCAGGCTGTCGTGTGTGCCTGTATCGAGCCAGGCAAAACCGCGCTGCAATGTTTCGACTTTGAGTTGATGACGCTCCAAGTAAAGTTGATTCAAGGTGGTGATCTCCAATTCGCCCCTTGCGCTCGGTCTGATGGTCTTTGCCAACCTGATGACACTGTTGGGATAGAAGTAAAGCCCGACGACAGCGTAGTTGCTCTTCGGATGTTCCGGCTTTTCCTCAATGCTCAGACAATTGCCGTCTTTGTCAAATTCGGCCACTCCATATCGCTTGGGATCATTGACGAAATAGCCGAATACGGTGGCCTTCCCGTCTTGTTCGGCAGTCTGAACGCTCTCTGCCAGCAGTCTGGAAAAGCCTGCTCCATAGAAGATGTTGTCGCCTAAGACAAGGCATACACAATCGTCTCCAATAAACTCTTCGCCGATCAGGAAAGCCTGGGCCAATCCATCCGGACTTGGTTGTTCGGCATATTCAAAACGCACCCCTAACTCATGGCCGTCACCGAGGAGACGTCGGAAGGCGGGAAGGTCCTCGGGCGTTGAGATGATCAGTATTTCCCGGATGCCTGCCAGCATCAATACGGAAATGGGGTAATAGATCATCGGTTTGTCGAAAATGGGTATGAGCTGTTTGCTGATGCCTTTGGTGATGGGGTAAAGACGTGTACCCGATCCACCTGCCAATACGATTCCTTTCATGTTAGTATGCGTTTTGATTGAGGCGCAATGATGATGCGGTTGCCATAATGATGATTTTGATATCCAGCCAGAATGTCCGGCCTTTGATCTGCCTGACGACTCTTTCGATGCGGGCTTTTATCAGCTGGAGTGTTTCAGTCACACTTCGTAGAACTGTGAGCTGTGGCCGGCTGGTCACGGAAGGCTTGTCTGGATGCCGAGTCCTTCTGCCGTTGACCGGTCTGCCATTGTTCGCGGCATGGTGGAGACAGTGTGACCGCCTCCCCTCGACACCCATGTTGTCTTTTAGAATATGATCGGACAGGGGGTGGACACCACGTCCTCTCCTGTGCCTGGACAGGCCGATGGAAAACCAGTGAGGGAAGTTCTTGTCGGGTGGGGCTATATCCTCACGTGTGTCAACATTCGTTGTACGGAATGGATAACGGTTGGTTTCCTTCCCCGCGGCCATGGTCTGCTTCAGCTTGAAACCTCTCGGTCCGGGTGAGCGTTGCCTGATTGGCGGGCTGATCATCGAACTGAAGGGGGACCGGATAAGTATGGCTTTTAGCAGGATGAAGTCTCCAGAAGCGGCCGATGCCTTGATCAGATATGTCCCACTTGCCTGTAGCTTCATAAACAGAGTTCGTCAATACATGCTTTTTTCGCGCTCAAAGGTAATAAAAAAATGGCTATCGGCTTGTCATTTTTAAGGAAAAAGTTGATAAATGCCTATAATTGCGATTACAGAGCATGATTTCGGCCCTTTATGCTGGCAATATTAACAGATTCCCTTCGCATGAATGCTGCTTGGATAAAGGTATCGGTTGTCATTCAAAGGTTGCCGTCCGATACGTTGGGTCGGGACTTTTGATTGCCTGACATCGACGTGCACGTGGAGGTTGAATATCGTTGGTTGAGTTTTTTTTGCGTGTAAATGGCAGGTCGGTAAGATTCCGAATAATCTGGACAAAACATCTTCTGAGATTTTCATATTGATGATCTTGGCGCCCTTTGCCCCACCAAAACGGTTTTCGGTTGAAAAAATATAGTTTGCTGGAAATCAGTCTGTTGCGATTCTGGTGGACCGGTGCGCCCTGCTTGGTGTAGTGCTTCGGGTGGGGCGGAGGATAGCTCCGGCCTTCAGGGATGACTGTTCCGGCAGCGGATTACACGTGTTCCGGCGAGTACGGAGGATATCTTCCGGGAACCGAAACGATAGCTCTTGCCCAGATAGAAGATAGCTTCAGTGTTGCCAAAGGATAGTTCCGGTGTGCGGAGCATTGTTTTTCGGCTGCTGGAAAGAAGGACTGTGTGACCTCACTTTTTGTGAATATTGTTTGACAAATGTTGTTTTCTGTGCTCCTGCTCCGTTCAGGATATCTCGCCAGATGATATCTGGGCGACAGGCCCGGTAAGGGTAGAAGTAGTCGGCTGAAAGCATGAGCATTGCCCATGATGTCAGAACCGCATTTGAACAGATTGTCAGAGAAAACGTTGGATATTTTTTGCATTTCAAATAGATTGTTGTAATTTTGCACGTAGAAATATGTCATACCAACATAGAATCATTATAAAACACTATATTAAGCTTTATGGGAATTATTTCGAAATTATTTGGAAGAAAATCTGAAGAACCGCGGACTGGAGGCATGGAAGACTATATGTCGCTGGTTCGAGTATATTTTCAGGCATCTATAGCTTCTAATCTGGGAATCAATAATCTGGCAATGCTTCCGGATCTGAGAACCTTCAAGTCGACACTGCATGTTCCGACGGTCAACAACAAGTTGGGGGTAGGTGAGAAAAATCACTGTCGGAAGATGATGAAAGATATCTACAAGACAGATGACAGCTTCTTCAAGGAAATCGATCAGAGTATCCGCAAGAACTGCAGAAAGATCCAGGATGTGCAGACCTACATGTATCAGTTCCAGGCATTCACACAGGATCTGATGATGTTAGTGGGCAACTTGATGAAGTTCAAACTGCGCATGCCCTCGATATTCAAGAAGGCTCTCTACAGCATGACAGAGAAAACCGTCAACGATATCTTTGACAAGAACGATTATACCGATGCCGGAGTCGTCAAAGCGGTGATGACCATCCGGCAGATAGACAAGCGTCTGGGCTTCTCCCGAAAGTGGATCACGGACTTCGTTTACCAAATCGTCATGTTGGCGAAGAAAGAGCCCAAACCCGATCAGAATGCATCCGATCGTTAAAAACTTGTTTATTTATTTGGAATTATCGAATATTTAGATTACATTTGTGACCAAATTGTCAATCCATGGATGCTGCAGAGAAGACCATAGCGCTGTTTACTACCAGAGTCAGACAAATGATCATTCAATTCGAGGAAACAAAAAAGGAGAATGAGGAATTGTATGCCATGGTGGATGAACGTGATACTGCGATCAAGCGGCTTGAAGCCCAGTTGACTCAAGTGCATCAGGATTATGACAATTTGAAAATGGCCCGGATGCTCGAAATCACAGATGGGGACATGGAAAGCGCACAGAAGCGTTTGGCCAAACTCATCAGGGATGTCAACAAGTGCATCACGCTGCTGAAAGTATAATAAATCGGTGCGATGGCTGAAGAAAACAGGGAAAAACTACATATAAGACTGCACGTCTACGATACGGATCTCTCCGTGAACATCCCAAGGGATGAAGAGGAGCTTTATCGTTCTGCCGGGCGACTTATAACCAATACCGTCAACACATATGCTTCTATCTCCAAGGGACAGCGGAGCGACAAGATGGTGTTGTATATGGCAATGGTTGACATTGCGCTTCGATATGAGAAGGAATCTAAGCGCAATGATACGAAGCCGTATGAGGATATTCTCACGCAGTTGACTTCAGAAATCGAGGAAGCACTGAAGAGTGAAACTTGAGAATATTAACATAAATAAGAATGATTGGTATAATAATTGTGGCCGTAGTGGCTCTTGTGTTAGGAGGGCTTATAGGCTATTCTATTTTCCGCTATGTGATTAAAGGAAAATATAACGCGATGGTCGAAGCAGCCGGCAAAGAGGCTGATGTGTTGAAAGAGAAGAAACTGCTTGAAGTCAAAGAAAAGTTCCTGAACAAGAAGTCGGAACTTGAAAAGGAAGTGCAGCAGCGGAATCAGAAAATCCAGCAGAGCGAAAATCGCCTCAAGCAACGGGAGATCTCGCTCAACCAGAGACAGGAAGAATTAGGTCGAAGGAAGCAGGAAGTTGAGCAGAGCCAGCAGCGGATCGAGAACGAAAAGAAATTGCTTTCCGTTAAGCAACAGGAGCTTGAGAAGATGCAGATCCAGGAACGCGAGAAGCTGGAAGAGCTTTCCGGACTGAGCGCAGATGAAGCGAAGTCCCGTCTGGTGGAAAGTATGAAGGATCAAGCTAAGTTGGATGCAGCCAGCTATATCAATGAAATCATGGATGAAGCGAAGCTGAACGCCAACCAGCAGGCTAAGAAAATCGTCATCCAGACCATCCAGCGTGTGGCCACCGAGACTGCTATCGAGAACAGTGTCAGCGTGTTCCACATCGAGAATGATGAGGTCAAGGGACGCATCATCGGCCGTGAAGGGCGCAACATCCGTGCTTTGGAAGCCGCAACAGGCGTGGAGATCGTTGTCGATGACACGCCGGAAGCGATCGTGATCAGCGCTTTCGATCCAGTCCGCCGTGAGATCTGCCGTTTGGCCCTTCATCAACTTGTGGCAGATGGCCGCATCCATCCAGCCCGTATCGAGGAAGTGGTGGCCAAGGTCAAAAAACAACTTGAAAACGAGATCATCGAGACTGGAAAACGCACAACGATCGACTTGGGCATCCATGGACTGCATCCGGAATTGGTGCGCATTGTCGGAAAGATGAAGTATCGTTCCAGCTATGGGCAGAATCTGTTGCAGCACGCCCGTGAAACTGCTAACTTATGTGCTGTCATGGCAGCTGAACTGGGGCTCAATCCTAAAAAGGCAAAACGGGCTGGACTGCTTCACGACATCGGCAAGGTACCCGACGAAGAAACAGAACTGCCACACGCTCTCTATGGAGGAAAAATTGCAGAGAAGTACAAAGAGAAGCCTGACATCGTCAATGCCATTGCCGCCCACCATGATGAGGTAGAAATGCAGACGCTCTTAGCCCCGATAGTCCAGGTCTGTGACGCTATCTCCGGTGCTCGTCCGGGTGCCCGTCGCGAGATCGTGGAGGCATATATCAAGCGCCTTAACGACTTGGAGGCCATCGCCATGAGCTATCCTGGTGTGACCAAGACATACGCCATTCAGGCCGGTCGCGAACTCCGTGTGATTGTCGGAGCAGACAAGATGACTGATGATGAAAGTGAAAAACTGAGCTCGGAGATCGCCACTAAGATCCAGAACGAAATGACCTATCCAGGTCAGGTGAAGATTACGGTGATCCGGGAGACGCGCTCGGTGGCTTATGCGAAATAAACTTGGATGACATACAAAATCCTGTAGGCTGTGGCTTGCAGGATTTTTTGATTGTTTAGACAGATAAACAATAGCATAGCTGCCGAACTTTTGGCAGCTTTTTTTTGTTATTTATCGTGAGCTGTCGAGGCAACATGCAAGCACTTCCGATACAGTTCAATCGATATCCTCAGCCTCTTTGCCGTAGACGGCACGCTGGCCTGAAAAAAGGCCGGAAGGATTGAGAGCGTGTATTGACGAGTCTTTCGGACCCTTTCTCTGTCAGCGTGTTCCACGACAGATTGTCATGGCCGTCGGCTGTTCATGTTCCATTCGTAAGCTTCCAATAAACTACACATTGTGATCAATATGATTCCATTGTATCTTGGGATAGTCCTGAACCGGCCTAGAAAAGATCAGGGGCAGCTTCATGGTAACCCACATGCTGTCCCTAAATAACGTGGCAGTCATATGACTGTCGGGGGATCATTCAAGAAGATTGAATTCTAATTTATGGCTCGAACGATCAAGCGAAATAGGTCGTGTGGCCGGTAGGCAGGCAACTCCAAGACTGCTCCATTACCAAGGGTGCAAGTATGAGTTGGTACGGCAAGTATACCGACGGCGTGGAGGCTAACTTGCATGGCGGTACCACCGGATCTTCAGACATAAACAGATCCCCCACAGAAGACTCCTGTGTGGGCGTCGAATCGCTCCGTAAGTCCCTCGATGTTGTTCTGGGACTTCGGATACTTCTTCATCCACCCCCATTCTGTAAACCTCTGACGATCCTTTACCACAAAGTCATGCAGCCACTGGGAAAGAAACTTGAAAGATTTGCATCACCCCCAGTATCACACTCTTTACGGCTATTGCCATACGTTTGGTCCTACTTCCTGCAAGAACCAGCATAGAAAACAACCTTCCGCCCAGCCCTGCCTGTTCCTGATCTCCTCTTGGGAGGTACATCAAGTTTGTTTTTAGCGTTCTTTTACAGGCTGACAGACATCCGGGCTGGGGACTACTCCAAGATCTTTGTCAGATTGAAAGCAGAGATTTTTCCATCAGGGCCCACCTTTGCGCTGACGCGATATTTTGCGCTCTTTTCTTTTGTGGGATCCGTCCGTTCGATATCTTGAAGGGCAGAGAACTGAACGGCATATTCATATTCGTTGTCACCAACTTCTTTCTTGTCGATCTTGTAATCATTGTTCAGATGCCAGTTCATGTTGGTGATGTCTTCCTTATAGATTTTATGGAGGAAGGTTGCCACATCATTTTTTGTAGCATCACTCTTACCGAGGAAGGAAGTCATGATGGGAGCCACGGTGGCGGTCAGTGCCTCTTCGTCTTTGGAGTTGATGCTTTGGAAAAAGCGGCGGAAAATGGAGGCAACGGCACTTTTCTCCTCTGGCTGTACGGTTTGAGCATTGAGCATTTTGATGGCATCGTTGGCATCGTCGACATGCTCGCCGTTTGCATGATCCACCAAATAAAGCTTATAGGCCTCCAATGTGTTCTCGTTGGCGGCAAGCACCCAGTCAAGGGAGTCTATCATGTGCTGCACCTCCGTGCGATGAGGGCTGTCGGGATGCTTGGCGAGATAGTCTTCCAGTGCTGTCTGGGAACCGCTGGCAACAGCGTTTGTCCAGTCGAGATCGGCCTGCTTCAACTGCGTCAGATGGGCTTGTATCGAGTCTCTGTGGACTTGATCGGCATCCGTATAGGTGTCAAGATAGCTTTGCAGAACGAGCGGATCAGAACTGTTCATGGCATATTCATATGCTTCGCGTTCCTTGTCAGTCTTGGCTTTGTTGTATAGGAAGAAACATACGGAGAGTACGACGAGCGCCAAGACAAAAGAGAGAATCAGCACGCCGTGCCCCTTTTTGCCGGGTTGCTTGCCTTCTGTGCCCGCGACCGGAGGTTCCCCCGTACCAGGATGTGCCGCGCCTCCGACATTCTGGGTGGGAGGATTGACAGAGGCGGTAGCATGCGAGACTTGTGGCGGCATCGCAGCCCCCTGTCGCTCAAGGGCAGAAGGAGTGACATGATGACAATTCGGGCACATCTCCTGATCGCTGAAATATACTTCTCCACATTGTTGGCAGCGTATGATCTTTCCTGCAATCTCGACGCCGCATGATGGGCAGACAGGCGCTTTGTCACTGATCTGATGCCCGCATTCGGGACATTTAATGATAGCCATAATATGATTGATTAAGAATTTGATGTATAAGTTATTCTATCTGTTGATTTATCGATGACGGAATCGGATTTCCCTTAACTGATGATCGCCCATGAATCGGCTTTTGTCTACATAACCGTTGATACCGTTGAGCCGCCCTTTGCCTGTATATTGCCACATGATGAAGTCCAGATCGTCTTTTAAGATCGGGATGCGCTCCGTGTATTGAGCAATCATGACTTTGTAATCATGGATTTTCCCAAGGAGATAGCGGTCGTAAAAGTTGGCAAAGGTGTAGAGCAGGGGTTGCTGCTTGTATTCCTTCTCCACCAGGGCGATGAATTTGAACAACGAATCGCAAAACGCTTCTGTCGTCATGCCGGCTGTGGTCTCGATGTCGATCATGGGAATCAGGTCCTGATCTTCGGGACGACACTGCATCCGGAAATTAGCCAGTTGCTTCCGTGTATCGGTCTTAGGGCGGAAGAAGTGGTAGGATCCCACCTTTAATCCGTATTGATGAGCCAGCTCTATGTTCTGGACGTACTTGTCATCAATGCGGTCTCCGCCTTCGGTAGCCTTCAGATAGACATATCTCATCTTCGTGTTATTGCCCACGGTCTCCCAAAAGACGTTGCCTTGATAGTGGCTCAGGTCGATGCCATGAATGTGGGAACATGTGTCTTCGCATTGATTGAGATTGGTCTGGGCCCGTACTGCCGGATCAAAGAGAAGTGTAAACAATAATATAATAATCTTGTTCATACCTGCAAAGGTAATAAAAAGCAAAGAGAGGGAAGTGTTTTCTTACGCCATTTTTTATTATTTTAAGAGTCTGTGAAGAAGGGGTGGGGATGAGAAAGCGGCATCGGTTTACAGGTCTCTATTCTTCGATCTCAGACAATGACCTGACGAAGCTGAAAACAAAATGGCTCGTTGTTTCGATCGGCGCAAAACGAATATAACGGACGCTCCGCCGGATAGATCTTCGCATCACGGCAGAATTGTTTTTCACAAAGCCCGATCGTCCCTGTCGGAAGTGCCATTCTTTTGTGGTATCCAAGATGGCATGGTTGACAGCGCGGAGGGTCATTTCACGTGCCTCAGTTTCAAACTTGGTGACAAACGGAATCTCGTCTTGCTCAAATTTGAAAACGGCAATCAAGATGCTTCCCTGCAATTGAGCCATACGCTGAACATGCAGCCTGCCTAACCAGTGTTCCAGCTTGATGAAGTCGACTTTGTCGCCACGGTTGCGCAAGAAGGTGCCTAAAGCCATGATGCCCCGTATGGAGATACCCTGGTTGAGCATCAGGCGGACGTTGTCAATGATGATGTCCAGCAGGTGGAGCGTGTCAATGGAGGTGTCGATGGAATGGATCTCTGTCTGGTGGATCTTCTTCAGTCGTCTGTTGAGCAGCGGGTTGCTCAAAGCGGGATGGATCTCTACCCGCATGCTTTGAGCCTCGTCTGGATACAGGTGGGGATATCTGTCAGTCGGCAGGTTCATCTGATGATCATACTGATGGTTCTTGATGCCCTTGGCCACGAAGTATGAGAGGTCCTGTGCCTCCGCCATGAGCAACAGTTTATTCCATTTGAAAGCAGACATCGGCTCCAGCGACTCGAATTCATTCATCGCCCCGGACCGTAAGAGACGAAAGAGATTTCTTCTGACAATATCCATCTTCGAATAACTCAACTATATCTTCGGGGATATCTGAAGGCAATGGCCAATAAGGTTGCCGCGCCGATCGCGAAGGGATAATACAGATAGGGCACTATCTCGATGGGGTTTAGGCCGGCCAGTCCGGCCCCCATCAGAATTTGTGCGCCGTAGGGGATGATGCCCTGCACGCAGCAAGACATCGTGTCCAAGATGCTGGCACACTTTCGGTTGTCGACGCCGAACCGGTCTCCGATCTGCTTGGAGATGCCGCCGACTGTGATGATCGCAACCGTGTTGTTAGCCGTACAGATATCGACAATGGCGACCAGCAACGCAATCGAAAACTCCGCTCCGCGCTTGCCATGCACATGGGCGGTGAGCTTCTGGATGACGTAATCGATACCTCCATTCTCCCGGATGATTTCTAACAGACCACCGGCCATCATCGTTATGATGATCAGCTCGCCCATGCCGATTATGCCTTTGCCAATAAATCCAAACCATCCGTAGATATCGAAAGTGCCTTCAATCATGCCAATGATTCCCGCAGAAAGAATGCCGACGACGAGAACTGCCATTACGTTCATTCCTAAAATTGCCATGCCAAGCACCAGCAAGTAAGGGATGATCTTGACGAATTCAACCGTAGGAACCGCCGTCGGAGACTTTATATCCGATCCAAGGAAGAAATAGATGATCAATAACAGTGCGGCAGCCGGGACCACGATAAAGGAATTAACGCGAAACTTGTCGCTCATTTTACATCCCTGTGTAGAGGTGGCAACAACTGTCGTGTCGGATATGAATGACAGATTGTCACCAAAAAAGGCTCCTCCGACCACAACGGCTGCTAAGAATGCAATGCTGGAACCAGTCGAATGCGCCAGTCCGGCGGCAATAGGGACAAGGGCGACAATGGTTCCCACGCTGGTCCCTATTGACAGGGATATGAAACAGGAGGCTAAGAAGAGACCTGCCAAGATCATGTTCCCCGGCAGGATATTCAGCGTCAAATTTACGGTTGCGTCGATACTCCCCATTTCTTTAGCCGTATTGGAAAAGGCTCCTGCCAATACGAAGATCCACAGCATGAGCATCATGTTCTGACTTCCAGCGCCCTTGCTGAAAGTCTGAATCCTCTTCGATAAGGGGAATCCGCCTGAAATTGCGACCGCATAGATGCTGGAAAACATGAATGCAACGGTTATCGGAACTTTATAAAAATCACCCGCAATGATGGAAGTGATCAAATAAAGCCCGATAAACAGAATGAGCGGCGATAATGCCCAAAGTCCTCTCTTGTTACTCAACGCAGTCTAATCTACAACGTTACACCATTCTTGAATATAGAGATTTCCCTATAGCCGCTTTTCTCGTTGTTGCTTTGCTCACCGCTCGCAATAGAGATGATTTTCTCCGTGAATCGCTTGACGAGCTCCGGCATGTTGGTTTTGCCCTCAACAAGCTCCCCTGCGTTGAAGTCGATCCAGTGAGGCTTCTTCTGGAAAAGCGCACTGTTGGACGAAATCTTCATTGTCGGAACGAATGTTCCGAACGGCGTGCCGCGCCCGGTTGTGAATAATACGATATGGCAACCTGCGGCGGCCAAGGCTGTGGAGGCCACAAGATCATTTCCTGGAGCAGAAAGTAGGTTCAGCCCGTTATCTTTCAACCGGTCACCATAGGCCAGTACGCCGCTGATTGGTGCGTGTCCGCATTTCTGCGTACAGCCCAGCGCCTTGTCCTCCAAGGTTGAGATGCCGCCAGCTTTGTTGCCCGGAGAAGGGTTTTCGCCGACCGGCTCGCCGTGAGAAAGGAAATAGGTTTTGAAGTCATTGATCATATCCACTGTCTGATGGAAAAGCGTTTCATTCTTGCATCTGTTCATTAAGATGGTCTCGGCACCGAACATTTCCGGAACCTCAGTCAAGATGGTCGTGCCCCCTTGGGATACCAAATAATCTGAAAAAGCGCCGACCAGCGGATTTGCCGTAATGCCGCTGAATCCGTCGCTGCCGCCGCATTTGAGTCCGATGCGCAGTTTGCTTAGAGGAACCTCTGTACGCTTGTCTTGTTTGGCAATATGGTAAAGATCACGCAAGAGTTTCATTCCTTCTTCAATCTCATCGCCTTCCACCCTTTGGGTGACAAGGAGCTTAACGCGGTCATGGTCATAATCGCCGAGCATCTCCATGAACTGATCCGGTTGATTGTTTTCACAGCCCAGTGAGAGAACGAGCACTCCGCCGGCATTCGGATGCAGGACGATATCGCGAAGGATCTTTCTGGTGTTCTCATGATCCTCACTCAGTTGTGAGCAACCGTAATTATGGTTCCAGGCATGGATGGTATCAATGCCTTCGCATTGCGTCTCTTGTCTCAGAAGGTCAACCAAGCGTGCTGCAATCCCATTCACGCAACCGACGGTGGGAACGATCCATATTTCATTCCGAACACCTACTTCTCCATTTTTGCGAAGATATCCACGGAAAGTCCTATGATCATCCTGTACCTGTTCGTTCCACGTTACGGGTTTGTATTCATATTCCAACGTACCGGAAAGATTCGTCTGCAGATTATTTTCATTGATCCATTGGCCGGCCTGCAGGTCTTCTCTGGCATGTCCGATGGGATAACCGTATTTGATGATATTTGCTCCTTTGCTGACATCCTGAATCAATAATTTATGACCGGCTGGCGTGTCTTGGAGGATTGAAATTTCATTTCCGTCAACGCAGATTGTTTCTCCTTTTGTAAAAGGTCTCAGACATACAATAACTGTATCGGCTGCATTGATTTTGATAAAGCTTGATTGTTCCATTGTAGATCTTGATTTTGTGTATAATCGATTATAGTTGTGTGCGTCTATAAAACTGCTCATTCTCTTTCATTAGTAGTTCTATTGGCATGTAATTAACGGGGGAAACCTTCTTCTTCAATACGATCGCGCGGAACAAGGTGTCGACGCAGTAAAAGCCTTGTTGATAAGCATGCTGCGCGATCAGGAAAGAGATGCTTCCCTCCCGCAGGCAAGCTGCATTCTTTTCTACCATATCATAGCCCATGATCTGAATGTCACGTCGATTGGTCCTCAGCAGAAATTCGCCCACTAAATGTGCCTTTGAACTGAATGTGATGCAGTGGTGTATCATCGGTTGACTGGCAAAGAAGTGTTCTAAGACCACATCATAGGTCTCCTTATTTCCCTCGAGCGGCAGGTCCAATTCGATGATCTTGACTTGAGGAAAATGATCCCGCATGTAATGACGGAAGCCCACTTCACGGTTCGCTTGTTGTTTACTGACGACCTTTCCTTTCTTTGTCTGCTTCATAAGCATGATCCGCTTCTCCTTCGCGGCTACCATCATCAGGACCTTTGCTGCAAAGTAACCGCTGCTGAAAGAGTCTTGGCCGAAAAATGCGAGTGGCTTGAGATCTGGCATATAGGAGTCGAGCATGACGAATGGAATGTTTCGCTCATGGAGTTGGTCGGTCAACTTCCTGGTAAGCTCCAGTTCGGTCGGGACAATGATGACACCGTCTGGATTCGACGCAAGACATAGGGTATATTGCTTGACGAATGAGCTTTCATTAAATCTCTCGTAATAGATGAACTGAATATCGATATGGAAATCTCGTCTGGCCTCCATGGCTTTCGCTGCGCCTTCCTCTATCTCCTCCCAATAGGTCTCCGACTCGTGTTTGGGGAGTAGAAGATAAAAGACATAGGACTTGTTATACGCCAGCGCACTGGCATACATGTTGGGTTGGTAGTTCATTTCCGCTAAGGCTTTCTCGACCTTTTCCCGTGCAACTTTTGACACGTTCGGTCGATCGTGGAGCACTCTGTCAACCGTCCCTACAGACACTCCCGCTTGCTGGGCAATATCTTTGATCCTGATCTTTTCTGTCATGCGGCAAACACAAATATGTTTTTTCATGCAAAAATAACAATAATTGTTGAATCGTGTAAAAGCACAAGTGTTTATTTTGATGGCAAATGACTTTTTTTGAGATTTTATTTCCGTTTTACCGAAATTATCACTATTTTTGCGCAAATAATGGAATGATTAATCTATAGACAACAAATAAAAAAGAATTAAACACAATCAGAAATGGCTAAAATTGTAACATTAGGTGAGATTATGCTTCGTTTGTCCCCGGAATCCAATGACCGTTTCATCCAGACGGATCATTTCCGCATCATTCCAGGAGGAGGAGAGGCAAATGTCGCCGTCAGCTTGGCAAACTACGGACATGAAGCTTATTTCGTATCTAAACTACCGAAACATGAGATCGGACAGATCGCGGTCAATGCACTGCGTCGTTACGGCGTGCATACTGAATTTATTGCCCGCGGCGGCGAAAGGGTAGGGCTCTATTACGCAGAGACCGGTGCATCCATGCGCCCGTCTAAGGTTATCTATGACAGAGCACACAGTTCCATCGCTGAGGCTACAGCTGCAGATTTCGATTTTGATCAGATAATGGAAGGCGCACGGTGGTTCCATTGGAGCGGTATCACCCCGGCTATCAGCGATCAGGCGGCAGAGCTGACGCGTCTGGCATGTGAGGCCGCCAAACGGCACGGTGTGACGGTTTCTGTCGATCTGAATTTCCGCAAGAAACTGTGGACTTCAGAAAAGGCCATATCTGTCATGCGCCCCTTGATGAAATATGTGGATGTTTGCATTGGTAATGAAGAGGATGCTCAACTCTGCCTGGGATTCAAGCCGGATGCCGACGTTGAAGGCGGCAAGACGGATGCGGAAGGTTATTATGGAATCTTTCGTGGCATGATGGAAGAGTTTGGCTTCAAGTATGTCGTATCGACCCTTCGCGAATCTTTCAGCGCCACCCACAACGGCTGGAAAGCCCTCATTTATGATGGCAAGGAGTTCTATCAGAGCAAGCATTATGACATTGATCCGATCATTGACCGCGTCGGTGGCGGTGATTCATTCTCCGGAGGCTTGATCCATGGTCTGCTGACGAAGGACAATCAGGCAGATGCTTTGGAATTTGCAGTTGCAGCTTCTGCGCTCAAGCATACGATCCCCGGTGACTTCAACCTCGTTTCTGAAGATGAAGTAAACAGCTTGGCCGGCGGCAACGCGAATGGTCGTGTCCAGCGATAAGCACTGATAAAGTTTGGCAGGAATTCAGAACCAAATTATTACGATATATATGGCAAGATTTAATAAGATTCAAGTGATAGAAGCGATGAGGAACACCGGCATGGTTCCGGTCTTCTTCAATAGCGATGTCGAGATTTGCAAGCAGGTCATCAAGGCTTGCTATGAGGGCGGCGTCCGCGTATTCGAGTTTACCAACCGTGGCGATTTTGCCCATGAGATCTTCGGTGAACTTGTGAAGTGGGCTGCCAAAGAGTGCCCTGACATGATTCTTGGCGCAGGTACGGTCATTGATGCTCCGTCGGCCACCTTATTCATTCAGTTGGGTGCCAACTTCATTGTCGGCCCTAATTTTGTTCCGGAAATAGCTCCGGTCTGCAACCGTCGCTTGGTGCCTTATTGCCCTGGATGCGGATCAGTGACTGAAGTGAGCAATGCTCAGGCACTTGGCTGCGATGTCACCAAGGTGTTCCCGGCAGGCAATGTGGGAGGTCCGTCTTTTGTAAAAAACATATTAGGACCGTTGCGTTGGGCCAACATCATGGTTACCGGAGCCGTGTCGCCTGACAAAGAAAACCTGACGGAATGGATTAAATCAGGCGTTCTGTGCGTGGGAATGGGGTCCAAGTTGTTTCCCAAGGATGTTATTGCCGCCGGCAACTGGCAGGCTATTACAGACAAATGTATTGAATCTCTTGGCTATATCAAGGAGGCTCGCTCCTAATTATGATCCATCCAAGAGCGTCATCATCGCTTTGATGATGACGCTCTTTTTATTCTCAGCTTGTTCATATTCCAATCACGAGGAGGTTGATGAGCTGAACGCAAGATCCTATTCTTATCATTACAAGAATCTTGATTCCACACAGATCCTCGCCGAAAGGGCGCTCCGACTTTCAGAGGATTATGATGCTGGGGCGGCCGAAGCCCTGAACAATCTTGCCTTCGTCAGCATCGCGCGGATGGAGTATGATCACGCTTACAGACTTCTCCAGAACGTTGAGGCAACGACGGACAATCAGATCGAGCTCCTCGTGGCTGATGTTCAGTATATGCGCTTGTGTCAACGGCGCTCGAAGAACAAGGATTTTTATGATTACCGTGAGCAGGCCGTGAGGCGAATAAGCCGCATCAACGAGGAGGCGCGACTGCTGACGGCCCATCAACGCAAGCGTGTCATCTATGCCAAGAGTGAATTCGATCTCATTGCTTCTGTCTATTTCTATTACGTAGGATTGAAGGATCAGTCAGTCCGAGCTCTCGAAAATGTCGACCCCGACGGAGAGATCCGGCAGGATACGGCTCAAGTTCTCAGCCTCTTTTATAATATAGGAGCCGGCGGAATCATCACCTCCGGTGACCCGTATGACATCTGCCAGCAGGAATTTGATTATCTCGTGCGGTGT
The DNA here is from genome assembly GCA_900317545.1 of uncultured Prevotella sp. Lineage (GTDB taxonomy): Bacteria > Bacteroidota > Bacteroidia > Bacteroidales > Bacteroidaceae > Prevotella. The sequence goes on from ONHE01000049.1 coordinate 68,803, forward strand.
TACATGCTGGCAACGCAGAATGGTTATGTGTTCTTCGAAGCGCAGAGTCTGCAGGCAATCAGCGAGCATTTTCAACGTGCAGAATTCCGTGACCGGCTGATTCGTGACAACTTGCCGGTCATGAAGTATCTGAATAAAGATAATATGCCCGACTCGCTGTTGGCGGGTAACTTGGCACAGAGGGCACTTGAACTGTTTACGCGTTACGGGGATGTCTATCAGATAGCCGGCTCCTATCGCACTTTGGCCGAGTGCTACTGGGCTATTCAGGATTATCCTTCAGCCTTGATATGCTTGAAGAGCGCTTTGGAAAAGAATGAGGCAATCAATCAGGCTCCTGACTTGGTGGCATCCATCAGAGAGCAACTTTGCCTCGTCTATTCTGCTGTCGATGACAAGATGAACAGCGACCGCAACCGAAATATCTACCTCGATCTGCAGGAACAGACCCGGCAGGACAGACAACTGGAAGCACGTGCGGGACAACTCAATGCCTCTTCGACACAGCTGAACATGATGATTGTCGCCGTCGTGGTCATGATCTTTTTAGTCGTTCTGATGCTGTTGATGTTTGCACGGATGAGACGGAAGGCCGACAGTAAATATTCCCCCGACACCTTGCTGAAGCCTCTGGAGCGATGGAAACAAGAGACTGAGGCGCGGGAAAACGCCAAACGGGAGAAGCAGGAGGAGCTCAACGAGCAGATTCAGTTGGCAGAACTGCATATCCTCAACAACAAGAAACGCAACTTGGAGCAGCGTGCCAAGATCTTCTTGGTCAACAGCATCATGCCTTTCATTGACCGGATGATCAACGAGGTCAACCGCCTGCAGCATGAAAATGAGCCGCGTGAGGTGCAGGCTGAACGATACACATACATTGCCGAACTGACAGACAAGATCAATGATTATAACGGCGTGCTTACCCAGTGGATCCAGATGTGCCAGGGAGAGCTGCGGCTCCAGATCGAAAGTTTTCCCTTGCAGGATCTGTTCGACATGGTCAGGAAAGGGCGGATGAGCTATCAGCTGAAAGGAATCGAACTGAACGTAGAGCCGACGACGGCTGTCGTGAAAGCTGACAAGACGCTCACACTCTTTATGGTCAACACCTTGGCAGACAACGCACGAAAGTTTACGCCACGGGGTGGGACTGTCACCATCGCTGCTACAGTGGCTGATCAGTATGTCGAGATTATGGTGCGCGACAACGGCATCGGGATGTCACAGACCCAGTTGGAGCATCTTTTCGATCACAAACCTATCCATGATGACCGACAGGATGACTCGGAGCATTCCCACGGATTCGGGCTGATGAACTGCAAGGGTATCATTGAGAAGTACAAGAAGATCAGTTCCATCTTCAATGTCTGTATGATTCAGGCAGAAAGCACATTAGGATCAGGCTCTGCGATCCGGTTCCGTTTGCCCCGTGGCATCATCCGCCTGATGGCTGCACTTCTGATGGGGCTTGGTCTCTCGCAGCCCCTGTCTGCAGTTGCTGCAAATGACATCTTGCTTACTGAGGCCCAAAATTTTGCTGACAGTGTATATTTCAGCAATATCAACGGCAATTATCATAAAGCGCTCCAGTTTGCCGACAGCTGTCGAACACGCATCAATGCCTGTTATCTCCACCTTCGTCCGAAGGGAAAATGTCAGATGGTTGCCAGTTCCAACACCGCGGAGACACCGGCGGAGATACGATGGTTCCGGGAAGGGCTGCCGTTGAATTACGAATTGATCCTCGATGTCCGTAATGAGAGTGCCGTTGCGGCGCTTGCCCTGCATCTGTGGGATCTGTATCATTATAATAATGCCGTCTACACCCAACTCTTCCGTGAGAGAAGCGCTGACAACACTCTGCCGATCTATGTCCGGACCATGCAGCGCTCTGAATCTAACAAGACGGTTGCCGTCATTCTGTTGCTTCTGCTGCTGGTGTCGCTGTTTCCAGCTTACTATTTTCTCTATTACCGTCATCAACTCTATTACCGTTTCTATGTCGAACGCATCAACCGGATCAACGAAATACTGCTTGGAAAATTTTCACCGGAAGACAAACTGGCGCTGATACAGGACATTTGGAAAGGAGGGTCGCAGATCGACCGGCAGCGCTTCGCAACGCTCGACCGGCTGGTCATGCAGATCCGGCGGGCCTTACGTCAAAGCATTGAATCCGGCAACCAGCAGTCCATGTCGATCGAACTGGCCGAAGACGAGCTCCATCGGGCAGAGTATGAAGACGCGAGGCTGCATGTCAGCAACAGTGTCCTGGACAACTGCCTGTCAACCTTGAAGCATGAGACGATGTATTATCCCTCGCGCATTCGGCAGTTGATTGATGAACCAGAACGTAATCTGCAGGCTATATCCGAGTTGGTCAATTATTATAAGGAACTGTATGCCGTGCTGAGCGCGCAGGCTATGCGCCAGATCGAAATCAGCGGCAGGGTAGATGAAGACATGGTCCGCTTCCTCTTTGAAATTCTCAAAAAACAAAATGGAGGTGTGGAACCTGCTTCTGCAAAGTCTGACATCGACGACCGCTATTTCCGGCTGACGCTACTCATGGACCGGCTGAGTTTGTCTCCCGAACAGGCAGATGCACTGTTCACCCCCAATACATCTAATATTCAGTTCCTCCTTTGTCGCCAGATCGTCAGGGAGATCGGCGAAGCCACGAATGCGCGTGGATGTGGTATACTGGCCATGTTGGATCAGAATCAGGTTACTAACATACATATTATATTACCACAGAGCATATGGAAAAGTTTAAAGTGATCATAGTGGAAGATGTTCCGCTGGAGCTCAAGGGAACAATCGGTATCTTCAAAAGTGACATTCCTGAAGCAGAGATCATCGGAACTGCGGAAGATGAAACGGAATACTGGCGCCTAATGAAACAGCAACGGCCCGATCTGGTTCTGCTTGATCTGGGGTTGGGCGGCAGCACGACGGTCGGCGTCGAGATCTGCAGGCACACCAAGGAAGGCTATCCGAATGTCAAAGTGCTCATCTTCACGGGTGAAATTCTGAACGAGAAGCTGTGGGTCGACGTGTTGGATGCCGGTTGCGACGGCATTATCCTCAAAAGCGGCGAGTTGCTCACACGTGGTGATGTGGCCAGTGTGATGAGCGGCAAGCGCTACGTTTTCAACCAGCCCATCCTGCAGAAAGTGATTGAGCGTTTCAAGTATAGTGTCAACAACCAATTGAAACGGCAGGAAGCACTGGTCAGTTACGAGATTGACGAATACGACGAGCGGTTCCTCCGTCATCTGGCCTTGGGATATACCAAGGAGCAGATCACCAACTTGCGCGGCATGCCTTTTGGGGTGAAGAGCCTCGAGAAACGGCAGAATGAATTGGTGCAGAAGCTCTTTCCCGACGGAAACGACGGCATGAGCGTCAACGCTGCGCGCTTGGTGGTCCGGGCATTGGAGCTTCGCATCTTGGATATCGACAATCTCCATCCGGATGAGGAATAAGGTCATTGCCGCTTTGGCCTTGCTGCTGGTGGTGGTCCAGATATTGTTGGTCTTGGTGTCGTGGATCGTCAGTGCCGTGATGCCCGAATTGGCGATGCGCTCACTTCTGGGCAGCGAGGGAATCCGATGGCTCTTCGGCACCTTCACCGAGAACATGCAGACACCCCTGCTCGTATGGGGGATGCTGGGCGGCATTGCCTGGGGCGCATTGAAAGGCAGTGGGCTTTGGACGTATGCGTGGCAACGCGAGCGCGGCACCTATCGCCAGCGCTTCGCTTTCCGGCTTGTCATGCTCGAGCTTTTGGTGTTTGCCGTGACCATCGGCACATTGACTCTGCTTCCCCATGCCGTGTTGCTCAGTGTGACAGGCCATCTTTTTCCGAGTAGCTTCTCGCACAGCCTGATCCCTTTGACTTGTTTCATTCTGTGCGTCTTGTCAGTCAGTTACGGATTGATGAGCGGACTGATGCATTCGTTGGCCGATATGTTTCACGCCTTGTCTGTCAGCCTTGCGAATCTGATGCCGTTATGGGTTCTCTACGTATTGGGCATGGAACTCTACGCCTCTTTTCGCTTCGTGCTTTCGATGTAGAATTCTTTGCTTTCCGCGGAGCTATCCTTTCGGCTGCCGAGAGGATAGCTTTCGGCCGCCAAGAGCTATGCTTTCGGGCGCCCAAAGCTATCATCTGCGCCAGCCCTGAAAATCATACGGAAAATCGGGAGAAAACGTATGCTCCGTCCATGTCTTTTCAATGGACAAAAGAAAGGGCAGACAGGATGATCCAATCCCGGCTGCCTTTGATCTTTATGGCAAGGCAGTGCCGCTCTTAATAGCTGCGAGCGATGATGACGCGCTTGGTTGCCGGCTTTCCGCTGACCATATCCACGCCTTCTGTCTGCTCATAGCCGAAAGGCACGCACCTGATGGTAGCCTGCGTCTCTTCCTTGATTTTGGCTTCGGTCTCGGGCGTCCCGTCCCAGTGACAGAGGAAGAATCCGCCGTTCTTCACCCGTTCTTTGAACTCTTCATAGTTGTCACATTCAAAGATGTGCTCATCACGGAACTTGCGCGCCTTCTCGAATATGTTGGTCTGCATGTCGTCCAACAGGCCGACAACACGATCCACAATGCCGTCGAAGCTGACAGACTCCTTCTCGAGCGTATCACGGCGCATGATCTCGATCGTGTTGTTCTCGAGGTCGCGGCCACCCATGACGAGGCGTACGGGAACACCCTTGAGTTCATAGTCTGCAAACTTGAAGCCGGGACGCTTGTTGTCGGAGTCGTCGAATTTGACCGAGATTCCAAGTTCCCGGAGCTTGTCGATCACCGGCCGGAGCTTTGCCGCGATGGCTGCCTGCTGCTCTGCTCCCTTATAGATAGGGATGATGACCACTTGCAGAGGGGCCAATTTCGGAGGCAGGACAAGGCCGTTATCATCAGAGTGGGTCATGATAAGCGCCCCCATCAGTCGGGTGGAGACCCCCCAGGAAGTGGCCCATACATATTGCGGTTTGTTGTCCTTGTCGAGATAGGTCACGTCA
>ONHE01000035.1 GCA_900317545.1 uncultured Prevotella sp.
AGCTATGCTTTCGACGGTCCATAGCTATGCTCTGCGGAAGCCGCATCATGCGTCTGCCTGTGGCACCCTTCACAGCCACCTTTTCGAGACTCATGCAGCGGCAGCCCCAAGCACCGTCTAAGCTGTTGCAGAGACGACGTTCCGAAAGAGGAACAGACACTTTAACTTTTTTTAAAGACTACGATCATGCAAGGATCGAAACAAAGGGAAGTTTATCGCATAGATGAATAATCACACAAACAACGCATAACAGATCATGAAAAAAATCATTCTCTTCGCTCTCTGCCTGCTGACGCTCTCTGCCTCCGCACAGGACAACCGCCATGACATCCGGATCAGTTACGGAATCGGAAAAGACCGGCATTTCAACAACATCCGTAACGACATCGAAGGCTTCAATATAACGGACATTTTCCTGCTTCCGCTTTCCGAACTGAAGAACTATAATCTCACGCTGAACTTAGAATACTATTACCATCTCGGCAAGCACATAGCCGTGGGTGCCATGACGGGCGGCATCTTCAACGGAAAATATGAAAGGGTGATCACGGGAGAGCCGATCGCAGGCGAGGAACTCAAGACACCGACTGCCCGCGCCACACTGACAGGCCATGCGCTCTATTTCATGCCCGCCGCGAAATGGACCTGGTATCGCAACAAGGTGGTGGCGATCTACTCCAAGGCCGGCTTCGGCGCACGCCGATATAAGTTGGATGTGGAATCGAACTACTATCCCGAGCGGCACGAGAACAAGTGGAAGACGGCCTTTCAGCTGTCACCCGTCGGCGTCGAAGTGGGCTGGCCGCACTTCAAGTTATTCACCGACTACGGCTTTGGCCATCAGGGATATATCAACGCAGGCCTCGCCTGCCTGTTCTGAAAGGCACGCTCCGGCAACCGGCTTCCGTCAATCAGCATGATGGGAGCCTTTTTTGTGTCAGCTGCAAGATATCCATGAAAATGACAGAATTATTTGGCCATATCACCATTTTCTGTTACCTTTGCACGCGGATGGCAAACGGCCATCTAAGGGGTGCCTGGTCTTTTGGCCTCGCTGAGAATATACCCATGAACCTGATCCGGGTAATGCCGGCGTAGGTAGGATAATAATCCCTTCATTCAATTCACTTAATTAAGGTATTCAATGAAAAAGAACCTCTTGTGGCTGGCAGGTCTCGCTATCGCGATGCCCGTTCAGGCACAGCACGGAGACGACTCGCTCAGACTTGAACAACTGCAGGAAGTCGTCGTGAAAGGCGTGCGTGCGCAGCAGAACGCACCGTTTGCCGTATCCAACATCAAGAAACAAGCACTACAAGCATTCAGCAAGACCGGCCGCGAACTGCCGTTCCTCTTTGCGATGACCCCCGGTGTGATCGGCTGGAGTGAGAACGGAACCGGCGTCGGCACGAGCCACTTGCGCATCCGCGGAGCCGCCGACTCACGCATCAATGTGACCCTCGACGGCGTCGCACTGAATTCCCCCGAGGACCAATGTGTCTTCTGGGCCAACATGAACTCCTATGCGGCCCTGTTGGGCAGTGCCCAGATCCAGCGCGGCGTGGGCACTTCGACCAACGGCGACGGCGCTTTCGGCGGAACGGTGGCCCTATCCACGGCCGCCCCTTCCGACCTCCCATCGCTTGAGCTGACCGGTTCCTACGGTTCGCTGAACACGTTCAACGTGGGCACACGGTTCTCCACGGGACTTCTGTGGAACCATCTGATCTTTGACGGAGCCTATCATGAGACCAACACGGACGGCTTCATGCACGGCACCAAGGGTCGGTCGGGATCTTATTACGGTGGTCTGACGTGGCTTGGTGACAACTTTACCATCCGCTACAAGAACATCGGAAACTTCGAGAAGACCGGTCAGGCATGGTATGGCATTACGGCCGGAGATGACGACCTGAGCCTGATGGACGGCTCCTTTGGCACCCAGACGGGCATTCGCACGTATGCCGATATCTACGAACGCGGATTGGGAAGGTACAACAGCCTGTATGAGCGCCTTCTGAAAGACGACAACGGGGCTTTCCTGAAGGATGCTTCTGGCAACTATCTGACCGCCCATTATCAGCTCAGAGACGGCTCCTACTGGGATAAGACGACGGACAACTTCTATCAGAACCACAACATCCTCTCCGCCGCATGGAACCTCAACCCGCACTGGGCCACCAACCTGTCGCTCCATTACACCTACGGTTACGGCTACTACCGGGAGTTCCGCTACAACAACAAGCTCGCTAAGTTTGGGCTGCAGCCCTTCACGCTGAGCGACGGTTCTACGCTCGAGCGGACCGACTTCGTGCGCAAGAAAGGTCTGTCACAGAACACCTACGGTCTCATTTGGAACGCCAACTACAAGGACGAATACTTCGACATCATCGGAGGGCTGTCCCTACAGCAGTTCCGAGGCAATCACTTCGGCTACCTGACCTATGTCGGCAATGCCGAGCTGGAGCAGAAACTGCTTGCCAACGGTGACTACAAGTACTACGACTCAGATGCCCGGAAGAACGATTACTCGGCTTTCATCAAGGCCACATTCCGGCTGACCGACCACTGGGACGCCTTTGCCGACCTGCAATACCGCCATGTCGGCTATGAGACTGACGGCATCAACGACAAGTTTTTCAAGGATCTCACACAGCACAAATTAGACATCAACGAGCGCTATAACTTCTTTAATCCGAAGGCAGGTTTCAACTTCCACGCCGGTCCTCACCGTGCCTATGCTTCGGTGGCCGTCAGTCACCGTGAGCCGGAGCGCAACAATTTCACCGACAACGGCAACTATCCGGCTCCCAAGGCAGAGTCGCTGACCGACTTCGAATTAGGCTATCAGTATGGCGGAAGCAACTGGCGTGCAGGCCTCAACCTCTATTACATGGACTATAAGGATCAGTTCGTGCAGACCGGAGCAGAAAACGACATCGGCGAGAAACTCACGACGAACATCAAGGACTCCTATCGTGCCGGTGCCGAAATCGTTCTCGGCTGGGATCCCTTCCCGTTTCTGACCATCGAAGGGAATGCGGCACTGAGCCTGAATAAGATCAAGGATTTCGACGAAGTGGTGGAAGACTGGGATGCCAAAAGCGGCATACGCACCATCCACTATGACAATTCCACATTGGCATTCTCACCGTCGGCCATCCTCAATGGCATTGTCAACTTCCACTACCGTGGCTTCTCGGCCACCTGGCACGAACAGTATGTCAGCCGCCAGTATATGGACAACACGGAGAACAAGGACCGCTCACTGCCCGGCTACAACACCTCTTCCCTGAATCTGAACTACACGTTCAAGTGCCGCAAGGTGCTCAAGGAAGTCGTCTTAGGCGTGAACATGGACAACATCTTCAACAAGCACTATGCCGCCGGGGGATGGGTCTATTCCGCGATCTCTGAAAGTGGCGGTCACCCCAACGACAACCGTTACTATCAGCTCGGCTTCATGCCGATGGCAGGTTTCACCGCTTTAGGTAACATCACACTGAAATTCTGAAATGGAAACATTCCTCGCCGAACACTGGCTCGACATTCTGACCACGATCTTAGGCCTCGCCTACATCGTGCTGGAGTATCGGGCCAGCATTCTTCTGTGGTTCGTCGGCATCATCATGCCGGCATTGGACATCGTGCTATACTGGCAACACGGTCTCTATGGGGATGCGGGAATGGCTGTCTACTATACCGGCGCGGCCATCTACGGATATCTCATCTGGAAGTTCGGACACAAGCACGGCCAGGGAGCACATGAACCTCTGCCCATCACCCACTTCAAGCGGTCGCTCATCCTGCCCACCATCGGTTTTTTCACAGCGGCCTGGGGAGGCACCTATTACGTGCTCCTCATCTACACCGACTCCACTGTCCCGGTGACGGACGCCTTCACCAATGCGATGAGCTTCGTCGGACTGTGGGCCTTGGCACGCAAGTATGTCGAGCAATGGATCATCTGGATCGTCGTCGACTTAGTCTGCACCTACCTCTATATCGTCAAGGGAATCCCCTTTAAGGCCGGTCTCTACGGGCTGTATGTGGTCATTGCCATTCTGGGTTACCGCAAATGGCTCACGATGATGAAACAATAGCCGCCGACAGCCGACTGATTACCGTTCCGACGGAAACGTGCACTGCATGAAACGGACCATCCATCCGTCCTATGCAGTGCACGTTTTTGGTTTCGACGGAAGACAGAAAAAAAATGCATAAAATTTGCAGGGGATTCAGATATTTATTATTTTTGTCGCGCTTAACCTTAAATCCATCCAAGATCCGGAATCAAGGATCGATCCCAATGACCGATCTCCGGCATGAGAGAAAGAGAGAATACAAAATCCGAAGACTATGAAAAAAAACTTTTCCGGCATCACATGCCTGTTGATCATCGTATTGCTGTTCAGCTACATCGGCTGTCAGATGGGTGCTTCTGAGATGTTGAATACCATCATGCACACAGCCCATGACTTACTGCTGAACACCGTTTTCTATCTGATGGGAATATGCGTCATCACCGGCGCCATCGGCAAACTGTTCGTCGAATTCGGTGTCGCCGACCTCATCGAAAAAGTGCTCCGCCCCATGATGCGGCCGCTTTTCAACCTGCCAGGAATTGCTTCCTTGGGTGCTGTGATGACATTCCTCAGCGACAATCCCGCCATCATTTCCCTCTCGAAGGACCGACACTTCTGCAGCTTTTTCAAGAAATACCAGTTCATTTCACTGACTAACTTCGGCACGGCTTTCGGTATGGGGCTGATCGTTATTATATTCATGATCAGTCACGGTTATTTCGTCGAACCGTTGCTTGGGCTGGCCGGTGCCTTCATCGGGTGCATCATCTCCACCCGGCTGATGCAACGCTTCGTCATAAAGGCCTATCCCCAGTATGAGACAGAGCCGGCGACAGTAATGGGGCCGGAAACGGAGGAGAAGGAAAAGAAGGAAGTCAAATCGCTCTTTCTGCGCGTTCTCAACTCCCTGTTGGACGGTGGGCGCACCGGAGTCGATGTGGGACTCGCCATCATTCCGGGAGTATTGATCATCTCGACCTTCGTGATGATCCTCACGTTCGGGCCTGGCGACGGAGGCTTATACACCGGAAAGGCCTATGAAGGGATCGAGTTGCTACCGCTGTTGGCCAACAAGATCGACTGGTTGTTTCATTTCTTGTTTGGTTTCACGGATCCTCATCAAGTGGCATTTCCCATCACCGCGCTAGGTGCAGTGGGCGCAGCCTTGAGCTTAGTACCCAATTTCGTGGCGCAGGGATGGGTCGACGGTAACGCCATAGCCGTCTTCACCGCCATCGGCATGTGCTGGAGCGGCTATCTGAGCACTCACACCGCCATGCTCGACTCATTAGGCTACCGGGAGCTGACATCGAAAGCGATCATCGCTCACACTTTCGGCGGCTTAGGCGCAGGCATCGCAGCCCACTGGCTCTACATGCTCTACGCGTGGCTGTCCTGACCGTCAGGGAAGACAAAAGGGATGTCCACGTCTTCCGGGCCATCCCTTTTGTCTCAATGTTCGAGGATGTCTTTGAGAATATCAGGATAAGCTATCTCACACATTCCCACCTCTTCCAATCGTTTTCGGCCCTCATCCGTAATGGCCACGGAAATACAGCGATGGTCGCTATCCTGTGCAGTTCGCCGGACGAGCGACTGCTTTTCGACCGATGCAATCACTTTTGAGGTATTGGAATAGGTCAATCCCATTTCTTCGCGGATGTCCCCCACTGTCATCTGCCCACGCTCGTTGAGCGTACATAGCAACATGGCCTCGTTGATATTGAGTCCATATTGCTTCTCAATTCCTGCTTCCAAGGCTGCGATGGCACGGTAAACGTCGCGCAGCCTGCATATCTTCTGATGTTCCATCATTGTCTGTTTTAAATTCGAGATAAGAAATATGAAGAAGGTGGAGTAAAGGAGTTTGGGAGTCCGGGAGTTGAAGGAGTTACTGGAGTTCAGAGATATGTCAGGCATCCGTACCTTCAATCCTGTTGGTTTCACTCCCCAACGAGCGTTGCAAGTGAAAACTCCTTTAACTCACATACTCCTAAACATCACCTCCTCCGCTCCCTTAAATGAAGAGATTCACACCCGCCTGCTCGGCCCGCTGCATGTAAGTGGCAACGCCACCGACGGTCACTCCGTCAAGCAATTCTTCGCGCCGGACGCCCATCATGTCCATAGACATCTGGCAGGCGATGAACTCCACGCCACTGTCAATGGCCTGCTGACGCAGTTCCTCCAACGAGCTGATACCCTTTTTCTTCATAATATAGCGCATCATTCGGTCTCCCACGCCGAGCATGCTCATCTGAGAGAGTTTCAGTTTCTTGCTGCTTGAGGGCAGC
>ONHE01000048.1 GCA_900317545.1 uncultured Prevotella sp.
ATATGGAAACCCGAAAGCATAGCTCTGCGGAAGCTGCACGATACGTCTGCGAGAGAGAGGTGTTACGGGCGACGTTATGACATAAAATAAAAGGTATATAAAGAGCAATTTTTCCAACCCGAAGAATCATCCGAAAGGCATATCCGGGACAAGTCTCGAACCGGTCCGCAGGACAGGACAGGATCAAAGCCAGACGGAGTTCAGCAATCCAGCAGTATGATCACACTGATCGCCTGCAGCATCGCTGCCCCCGCCTGACAGTCGGTCAAGGCTGTCCGGTCATGTGCTTCAGCCAGCTGACAGACCGGTCGTTGACCTCAATAAATCGCCAATGCCCCGATGTCGGTGTGATCTCCACCGTCTTCGGAGCCGTGATCACGTTGAGCATGGCCCATACGGATGTCGGACTGCAGGTCTCGTCCGCATAGCCGAAATTGTAGAAACCGGGCACGGTCAAGGTCCGAGCGAAGTTGACAACGTCATAATATGGCAACACCGCCGCGATCCTATCCGCTTGCGTCACCGGCCACGAAAGAGATCCGTTAGGCCTGAAATACTGCGGCCAACCACCGGCGCGATGATGGCGGAAGCCCAACAAGTCGCACAAAGCAGGATAAAAACTGGCCAAAGCCGTTACCTTCGGGTTCAGCGCAGCTGTGATCACGGTCAGCGCCCCACCCTGACTGCCGCCGGTGACGACCACGTTTCGGCCGTCCCAGTCGGGCAAGGTGCATAGCCAGTCCACGCATCTGCAGCATCCGGCATAGACATCCCGGTAGTAGAAATCGTCGCGCTGCTCAATGCCCATCATGATATAGCTGCCGAGCGAGTCGCGTTTCCGGTTGAATTCCGTGTCGGGCAGCTCGGGGTTGTTGCCGTGAATCTCGATCTTCAGACAGATGAATCCCTGATCGGAATAGATGTTCTCGGGAACGATACGCCGTGTTCCGGCACCCGGAGGATAGAGAAGCACCGGATGCGGTTTGCCGTCTTTCGGTTTCGAAAGATAGCCGAACATCTTGCGGCCGTGCGCTCCGACCGTCAGTTCCACCAAATAGACGGCCGACTGATCGGAGTCATACTTACTCATCCGGGTGACCTTTGCCTCAAGAGGGATCCGCTCCGCAGCTTTCAGCGTCTGCTTCCAGAACCGGCTGAAGTCCTTCGGCATCGGCGTATACGATTGGATGGCTGTGGGATCGAAGGCCACCTTGACCAACTCCTTGTAGCGCTTGCCCTCCACGACGAAATAGAGATCGCACGCCCGAAAACCGGGCTGCGGCATCGTGCCGAGGTCTACGGTTGCCTTTCCATCATGGAATGTCGCCTGCTGATAACCTTCCGGGAGGAGCATTTCGTCACCGCATCGATAGAACAGGGTGCCTTCGAAAGGCCGGCCGCCGGCATACGCCTCGACGGTCACGGTCGGATGCTCACCCTGATGGTAGGTCCGGTCGGCGTGATCGGTCGTCACCATCCAGTCCACATAACTGCGGGAGGGCTTGGTGATCTGCCCTGCCGCTGTTCCGGACACCCACAGCGCGAGCACGACACAAAGCTCGCGGATCATCGAAAGACACTTGCCGCTCATCGCCGGATCATGAAGGGTACGACGTTCTCGTTCGGTCCCTTGACATCCTGAAGGTCATCATTCTTGACGTCATCCAGGATCACGCCGGGCCGGAAATCAGGACGCAGGGTCTCAAAGTGGACATTGCGGACATAGAGACCATCCACATGACGAGCAAACAGACCGTAAGCAGGCGTCGGACCGGCCCATCTCGGCTCCGGATAGTGGGTGCTTTGCTCGCGGTAAGGCTTGTCCTTCAGATCGGGGGAGCCGCCTCCACGATAGCGTATGAAGATGTCCGACAGGCGAATATTGCGCAAGGGGACGCCGGGCATGCCCGTCACGATGATGCCGGCCAGCGAATCCACGTCGTTCGCAATGACGTTGCTGATCATGATGTCGCCGCCAAAGGAAGGCTCGGTCACCTCCTTCGGACCGCGGTTACGGCAGCCCGTCGTGATGTAAATGGGATAATGGTGCACGTGATTCATCGTGATATTCGTGACAACAATGTTCTCCATGCGTCCCTGATCAACCTCCTCGAAGGCCAATCCCGAACTCCACATCAGCGTACAGTTTGAGATGGCTATGTTCTTATAGCCTCCATTGCTCTCCGTACCTAACTTGATGCGCCCGCAAACCCAGTTTACCTTCTCCGGAACGTATGTCCCATCAAGCAGCGTGCCAAGCTTGAAACCGGTCACATTGCAGTTTGTGATGGCCACATGTTCGCAAGCCACGGGTTTCTTCAACGCGTAGCTGGCCTTGAGCACGATGCCGTCGTCATGCGGAGTGTTGACTTTCGAATTGGACACAGTGACATACTTGCAGCAGTCAATGTCGATTCCGTCACGGTTGGTATCGATGAGCACATTGTCAATTGTGACAAGATCGCACCCGGTCACGATAATGGCGAAATGCCCGCCGCGATAGATCGTGATGTCCCGGATGGTCACATCGCGGCAGCGTTTCAGCGCGATGGACTTGTCACCCGTGCCGATACTTCCGCCCTGCACGTTGCCGGCTTTCTCCGTGTCCATGCGTGTCAGCCCCTCTCCGTCGATCATTCCCTGTCCCGTGATGGAAATGTTATGCTGCCCTTCGGCCCATATCAGGGAGTTATGGAAATAGGTATGGCCGCCATCCTGATATTCGGGCCCGCCGAACACCTCACTGGGATCGTAGGCGGATTTGTCCGAGGTCGCCAGAATACGAGCACCGGCCTCAATGTGGAGCTCGATGTTGCTCTTCAGATGGATCGATCCACAGAGATACGTACCTGCAGGGACGACCACCCGGCCGCCTCCTGCCTTGGATGCGGCATCGATCGCTGCATCGATCGAACGGTGATCCAGCGTGGTGCCATTGCCTTTTGCACCATAGGCACGGACATCATAATCCTTGGCCGAAACGGCCGATGTGAGTGCCAAAAGGCATAAGGTGATGATAGTAGATTTCATATTTTATTTCAGTTGCTGTAACAAATCAATTTCAACAATGCGCAGTTCGGTCTTACCGGTTGCCTTGAAGCGGTCGAGCTCTCCAGCCTGTCCGCCGGCCAACTCCTTGCCTTCATCAAATCGGGTGCTGTCCTGTGACGGACCCAACATCTTGATCGTGAGCTCGTTGTTCTTCACCGCTTTGGGAATGGAAATATGCACATAGCCGAGCGTAGCATAGGTCAGTCCTTCCCACACTTTCTTCCCGCCTTCGTAAATGGCCAATGGATAGACCTTGTTGCGCCAGCCTGTCAGCTTGATCGCAATCTCGTCGACCTTGGTCTTCTGCTTCAAGCGGTAGGTGATCCAGGCATTCGCCTTCTTGCCGTCACTCTTCCACTCACTCAGTTCGTTGTCATCATAACTCTGACGGGGATCAGGTTGCCCTTTAGCAGTCACCGCACTGGCTATCTCAATCTGGCGTTTGCTGTCCCTGTAGGATGGGGTCAGCGGCGTCGCCCCACGACTGAGATTGGGCATCAGCGTCATCGCCGGACTGTGATCGCCAAGCCCGCATTCGTTGATGACAGCCTTTGTGCGGAGTGTCAGCTTCACTGGCTTAAGCCCGTCGGCCGCGGCCATGATCTCGATATCGCCTGCATTGACCGTGCTGCGCACCAAGGCGCGATTGACGCCGCATTCGACAGGCAGGACCTGTGACAGGATATAATTGTCAAACGTGGACTCACTGGCCGGACCGTCAAGCAGTCCTGCACGGCCCGTACCACCCTTCCCCGGGGTCAGGTCGAAGTGCCGTAGCTTGCGCGGAGTAGCAATTCCGCCGCGCCATTCTCCTTCTCCCCAAAGATTGAAGTGAACGTTTCGATTGTCCAATGGACACCTCCGACCGAGTTTGTCAACCACTTCAAACTGAATGATGGCCATATCCGCCCCGTCCGCCTTGAACCCTTCGGGGTTCTCGATGGCCGTCACCTTCAGGTGATCGGGATCTCCGGCCGTCTCTACGGCATATCGACTGACTTCCAGACCATTCCTATAGCTGACAGCCTCGAGCTTTCCGGCTTCCCAGTTGATTCCTTCAAAGTTGTAAAGGTAACGCCATTGCTGCTTCCCATGGCCCAAACTCCTGCCGTTGAGAAACAGTTCGACGTCGTCACCCGATGAAACCACACTGACCGTTTTCTTTGTCCCAGGGGCGTAGTTCCAATGTCCGATGATATAGGTGCGATCCTTTTCGGGCGTCACCCATCCATCCCACATGACCTGATGCACGTAGAAGGCATCCTTGGGAATGCGCAAAGCGTCGGTCACACCGCTGGTCCGGTAATTGGACTCACCCCGATAGTGAGTGTTGGTATCAGAGAATACGATCTTCACACCGCCCGAATTGACGCGGCGCCCCGTACCCGGCCGGTCGACAAAGTATTCATACCAGCGCTCAACCATGCCGCGCGCGAACATGTCCATATTGTGATTGTAAGCCGGAGCGGGTGAGCCACGATAGAGCGGACCGGCTCCTTCCTTGTGATAGGGATAGCTCTGCTCGTCCCAGTATTTACGTAAGCCCTCGTCACGGTTATATTCCATCTGCCACATAGGATGCTTTCCGCTCTTGTTGACATAGAGCATTTCGCCGCCATATTCTGCCTCGTCGATGTCCAACATCTCGCGTGAGCCGATCGCACGGCCGCCATTCGGATCATACTGATCACGGATGCGCTTGAGTTCGAGCATGTGTTCGCGTGAGATACTTTCATTGCCTCCCTCATAGAAAAGGATGCTGGGATTGTTACGGTTGTAGATGATGGCATCGCGCATCAGCTCACATCGCTGCTCCCATTGACGTCCCTTGCAGTCTTTCTCGGCATCTCCGGCCGGCATGGCCTGTATCAGCCCGACCCGGTCGCAACTCTCGACATCCTGCTTCCAGGGGGTTACGTGCATCCAGCGCACGACGTTTCCGCCCGACTCTACCTGCAGACGGTTGCTGTAGTCACTCATCCAGGCAGGCACGCTCATGCCTACCCCCGGCCACTCATTGGACGTGCGCTGAGCATAGCCGTGCACCATAAGCACCCGATCATTGAGCCATATCTTGCCCTCGGCAAATCTCGTCTTTCGGAATCCGGTGCGTGTGACGGCTTCGTCAATGACCGATCCGTCCTCCGCTTGCAGGATGGTCTTCACCCAATAGAGATATCCGTAGCCCCAACTCCAAAAATGAGCGTCT
Organism: uncultured Prevotella sp.; assembly: GCA_900317545.1. GTDB lineage: Bacteria > Bacteroidota > Bacteroidia > Bacteroidales > Bacteroidaceae > Prevotella. Next base: position 5,261 of record ONHE01000048.1, read on the forward strand.
TCCAAAAGGCCAGACGCACGCGCGACAGTGGTCTCACCGGGCTGCAACACCTTTCGTTCGCCTTCGAAACGGGCCACTTCTTTACCGTCGAGATCAATGATCCGTGTCAGATATGTGAATGTTCTCGGCCGTACGTCCGCATTGTGTATCTGAGACTCGGCATTCACCTTCACCTTCCGTCCGGCTATATCGTAATCGCTTCCGTATATATAAACACCCGTCGTTTGCAGATTGCTGTAGAGCGGTAAGGTCTGATACAGCAGGTCGGTTTCATAGAGCCACACGTTCTTGGGGATGCCTCCGTAGTTGGCATTGAAATTCTTATTGTTCCACTGGAATTGGGTTCCGGTTGCACGTTCCCGATAATTCCAGCTGTTATCCACACGCACAGCCATCACGTTGTCACCCTCCTTGACATAGGGCGTCAGGTCAAAGCCGCATGCCATTACACCATTTTCGGAGATTCCAAGATGGTGCCCGTTGAGATAGAAGTCGGCTCCGAATCTAACACCTTCAAACTCTATGAAGAACTTACGCTCCTTCACTTCATTCAACTTGAAGTGTTTTCGATACCACATAATGGTGTCACTCAACCGGTTGATGGGCACTTTGAACGCCTCATCCTCATTGAATGCCCTCGGCAGGGTCACTCTCTGCCATCGCGAATCGTCATGTTCGACCTGCTCAGCACCATCATGATCACCGACCGAAAGCAGCCAGTCGCTGTTGAAATTGTACTTGGACCGTTGGACAGCACTTGCGGTTGAAACAGATAGAAACAAACTCAGCAAAAGGAAGAGTCTAAATGATTTCATGTTTTAATAATTAGTTTGTAATTGCAAAGATACGTCTATTTTTCGACAAAAACAATGGTTCAACTTCGGCCGAATGTGTTAAAAAGTGAAAAGAACTATCATTTCAGGGATCTGGCGTGGCGACTGTCACCCATAAAAACTACTCCTTTTCACAACGAAAAGGAGCAGTCTCTATGATACAGAAGGCGCTTGCCTCAAGACTTCGATTTGCGTCCGATCGCTTCAAAAATAAACTTTGCCATCTGCGCAGCACCCTTGTCAGTCGGATGGATGCCGTCTCCCTGCATCAGACTCCCATAAGGACGGAAGAGCGTATGCAGATCGATGACTTCGCACTTGTTCTTTTTCGCCACCTTATATATTATAGGACAGATCTCTCGGGCGATTACGGAGTCGTTGATCGTCCATGATGCTTTGAAGGCTGGAATAGGCGTTGCGATGAAGATCTTCGGCTTTGAGGAAAGCGCTTTCAGCGAGTCAACCATCTGTTGAAGATCCTGTTGGAATTCCTTGCCGTACTTCCAGTTAAGATCCTTGCTGTCATTCGTGCCAAGCTTGATCACCGCCACGTCGGGATTGAAGGCAAGTGCATCCCGCCAAGCCAATTCCTGCATATACGGATGATCACCCTTATTGAGCATGGTGCGGGCACTGACGCCGAAGTTCTTCACATCATATCCTGATCCCAAAAGCTGCTGCAGCTTGGCCGGATAGCCAAAATGCTCTGCCACGTCAATGCCCGAACCGTCGGTGATGCTGTTACCGATGCAGGCCACGCGAATGGCTCCCGGACGCGGTGAAGGCAGCAGCTGAAGCCAGGTGGTGAGGTCATTGATCATCTGATCGTGATACTTAAACGACGATCTATATCCAAAGCCATGTCCGCCCGTGGGATAAACGTACAAGGCGGCGTCATTCCCTTTATTGCGCATGGCGACATAATAGGCCACGCCATTGGTTACCGGGGGAACGGCACGGTCGTCGTTGGCAGTGAGGATAATGCACGGGGGCGTGAGATGGCGGCGCACTTGCTTCTCGTTGGAGAAAGCATTGACCACTTCGGGATTGGCACTCTCCGCTCCCAAGAAATTACGGACCGAACCCTGATGTGACACCCGTTCGTCCATCGAAATGACGGGATAGAACAGGATGGAGAAGTTTGGACGGCACGCATAGTCGGCATGCGTCGAAACCGTAGAAGCCAGATGGCCACCGGCCGAGAAGCCCATGATGCCGACATCATAGGGATTCACCTGCCAGGCGTCAGCGCTGTCCCGAACCGTCTTGATGGCCCGAAAGGCATCTGACATAGGGATTGTCCGGTCGCCTTTGGGCATCCGGTATTTCAAGACGAAATAGGCAATTCCCATGCGATTGAAATATCCGGCCCAGTCAGTGCCCTCATGCTCCATCGCCAGATGAGAATAACCGCCTCCGGGGCAGCAGACCACGGCTTTTCCGGATGGTCTGTCCGGCAGGAAGCAGGTCAACGTGGACTCTCCATCAGCAGAGTTCGGCATGACAAAATGCCTCTGGGTCTGTGCACAGAGCACCGAGGCGAAGGAAAAAAACAGTGCGAACGATAAAAATCTTTTCATCATATCTCTCATTTAGAACAATTGAACTCAATTCCCATCAGGCTTCGTAAAGTCGTTGATCACAGACGGATACCACTTGAACTGGTTGAAATTGTCAGGCTGGGAAGGTGAATAATCCTTCCAGTCAGCGCGCAGATCGTTCACCAAGGGAAGACCAATCTGCTTCATGCCCATGACAACCATCTTCGCCACTTCATAGGCTCCGTAAGGATTGAAGTGTGTGTTGTCGGCCAAAGCCTGTGTCTGTCCTTTGAAAGTACCTATCGGATAGTGCACCAAGGCTTTCTTGCTGTCTTCGAATCCCAATGTTTCAAAGAAGGTTCGTGTCATCTCATGGAGTTCGATCACAGGCACCTGCTCGCGCCGGGCAACCGCTCTCATGGCTTCTGGGTAGTCACGATGCGTCTCGACAATATGCTTGTTGGTCTCGTCCCAGGCGCGGCGCTGGGTCGGAGTGGCAAAGATGATCGTGGCTTGGGCTGCACGCACGCGGTCGATAAATTGCTTGAGGGCAAAAGAGAAGTTGTAATAGGCACCGGCCCCGGGATTCTTTTCTTTCTGGTCATTATGTCCGAACTCGCAGATCACATAGTCTCCGGGCTTGATCATGGCCATGATTTTGTCCAACCTATTCTGTGCGATGAAGCTGCTGGCGGTCAATCCGCTCTCGGCATGATTGGACACAGCGACCCGGTCATCAAACCATCTGGGGATCATCTGTCCCCACGAAGCCCACGGTTCCTTGGCCTGATCGACCACTGTAGAATTCCCGCAAAGGAACAAGGTGGGTACTTTGTCGTCCCTTTCTATGCGGATTTCCTTCACCGCAGGAGCCGGACCGTTGAACTCCAAGGTCAGACGGTCGTCCCAGTTGAGGTAATCGTTCTCCCGAGGTTTCAGTCGCACGCTTTCCTTGTCATTGATATAAGGTGAGCGCTTGTTGACAACGAAGCTGCAGGTGACAAACTTTCCTTTCTGTGTCGGTGTGTTCTCGACAAACAACCTTCGGTTTTCGGCCCGCACAACAGTAGCAGCTTTCTTCTTCTTAGATCCTAAGACGACCGTCACCCGGTAATTTCCGTCGGGCACTTTCACCGAGAAAAAAAATGAAGCAGCGGTCTTCCCGGATGGCGGGGCGATCACATCGTAACCATGGCCGACAGCATCCGAATAGACGGGCTGTGGCTTAGTCATGTCAAAAACGAATGACTGGCTCCAAGCACTCACTATGCCAGTCAGTCCCAAGACTGTAAACAGAAATCTCTTCATGATAGGTTTATTTCAAATGATTCATAATCCAGTGAGCCTGATCACGGTTGGTCACATCGCTCGTCCAATGCTCATTGATCGGGGTGATCAGTGATTCCTTCGGCCCGTTGAGCACATTCCATACGGCATAACTTGTCGTCGGGGGACATACATTGTCGTTGAAGCCCCATGTCATGTAGACCTTCGCCTGCACGTGACGGGCAAAGTTGACCACGTCATAATATTGCATGGTCTTCAGATTGGCCGTTGTGAAAAAGCCTGGAATGCGGTTAAAGTGAGGGTATCCGCCCGTTCTTCCGGGCCCGACATAGCCTGCCATGTCACTCAAAGCAGGGTGATTGACCACGCAGAGATTGATCCTCGGATCGAGACCGGCCCCTACCAATGCCAGCGCCCCACCCTGGCTGCCGCCTTGGATGGCTGCATTCCGACCGTCCCACTCGGGCAGTGAGGTCAGCAGATCCATGCAGCGGACGAGCGCCAGATAGACTCTCTTCATATAATAGGTGTCACGATCTCCGATCCCATGCGTCAGATAGCCGTTTCCCTGACCATTGAAGGCGCGGCTCATGTCATCGAACGTGGACTGCGGAAGACGGGGATCGAGACCGTGGATCTCAATGGCGAGACGGATCATGCCTTGTTCGGCATAATATTGTTGAACGTCCATCAGCTTGATCGTCTTGATCCCGGCCCCCGGTGGACACAGACAGACGGGGCAACTGCCTGCTTTTGCCTGTTTCGGATAGAGCAGATAGCCATAGACAGACTGGCCTTCACGATTGAGCTGCAGCTTGATCAGGTAGCAGTCGACCTTATCCGTCGAATATTCCTTTGAATATTCTTTGGTGTAGGAAAGCGGAAACTGCTGCATCTCGGCGATGCTCTTCTGCCAGTAGCTCATGAAGTCGGTCGGCTCCTGCGTATAGGGACGGATGCGGTCGGGGGAAAATCCGACCTTCACATGATGTTCATAGGTCGTTCCGTCCAACCGCATTTTCAGGCGCAGATCACGAAATCCGGGCTTCTTACTCGTACCCACCGGAATCACGACACGACCGTTCCGGAGCTTGACCTTGCCGGTGACATCGCTTGGAAGCATGTCGTTTCCGATCGAATATTCCACCACTCCGTCGCGCGGAATGCCATACTTGTAGAAGGAGACTTCCACCTTGGCCTGCTCTCCTACACGATAGACCCAGTCCGGATGATCCGGAACGGTAACCCATAGATAATCAGAACGATATGGATAATTCTCTACAGCAAAGAATGGGAGCATGCTCCACGCCCAACAGAGCATCAACAACAAGCGTCTCATAGGCTTATTTGAACTTTATTCCGTTAATCTTCACATTCTTGACAACAGTGTTCTGAATGACATCCGCCGCAAATGCGTTCTTCACGTCCTGCACGTCAACCTGTTCGAAAGTGAAGTCGCGCAACGCGTATTTGGGCGAAGCGCCCACATCGAAGAAGTTCTGGCAGTCCATCCGGATATGCTTCATCAAAATGTTGTTGCATGTCGAAAGCGGCATATCATCACGCTTCTCTGGCTGGAAAAACTGTGTCCACGGGCGGATGACGAGAAAGCTGCCGCACCGGCCCGACATGTTTTCGACCGTCACAAACTCATAATGCTGCGGCGTGTCGGGCCTCATTTTCAGCCAGAGCACACGGTTGGCATCGTCGGAGACACAATCCCGAAGGATGACATTGCGGTCATGGAGCGACTCTGAGCCCAAGGTGAGGCAGCCATGGACAGTTCCGTAGTGGCAATGCTGTATCAGAATATTGCTGCAGGGACCGTTGTCGGGATCCTTGTCGGCCCAGGTGCCCTTGCCGCCTTTCAGCACCACGGCATCGTCGTTGACGTTCATGTAGCAGCCGTGGACCAGGATGTCATGGCAAAAGTCGATGTCAATGGCATCCGTACTGGGTCCCTTGACGCCCGTGGTGGACGAATAGATATATACATTAAGGTAACGCACGAAGCTGCAGCGATAGAGATGATTGGTCCAGAACGGACTGTTGACCAACCGGACATCCTGCACCGTGACATTCTTACAGTTGGAGAGATAGACCAAGCGAGGGCGCTGGGCATCCTTGTTCGTACACTGCGGATTCCACTCACGCCTGATCCAGAACTCCTTCCAGTAGTGGTAGCCGTTTCCGTTGACCGTTCCCCGTCCCGTGATCGTGAACCCATCGAGTCCGTCGGCATTGATGAGGGCCGTGAAATACTTGCAGGTCTGTCCCTCTATGCGCGTCATCCGGATCGGGAAATCGGCGATGCGCTCGGAGCCTTTCAGCACGGCGCCCTGCTTGAGGTGCAGGTGTGTCCCGGGCTTAAAGAACAAGGCGCCGGAGAGGAAAGTGCCTTTGGGCACAACGACAACACCGCCACCCTCGGCCGCTGCACGGTCGATGACAGCCTGGATGGCAGCCGTCTGCACGCGACTGCTGTCGATGACGACGCCGTAATCGGTAATCACATATTGACGACCGAGGCTTTTCACGTCTACACGGGTCGTGTCACTGACTTTCGGATCAATCGGCGTTCCGTCGGGCCAGACCGGTTTCGCAGCATGGGAGATCAGACAAAAGGCACACAAAAATATCAGAATGACATTTTTTCTCATTGTTTTCAAGTAATCATTTGTTTTTTACGCAGCAAAGACAGTACCAGCGAGCGGCATGAGAGCTTACCCTCTAACGGCCGAGTGCCGCCTATCTTCTGCAAAGATACCAAACATTATTGAAATATGCAAACATGAAAAAGACAAAATGGAAAATATGTCTCTCTGACTTTCGGGCATCATCTTTTACTGGCGCAGATCCGCCTATCAGGCTCCGCACACGATATCTTTCAGACCCGTTTCAATGACACGTAAAAAGCACTGTGTATCAATGCGTTGCGCATATGATAGCTTTAGGCCGTCCATATGATAGCTTTTGACGCCCGAAAGCATAGCTCTTGACCGTCCAAAGCATAGCTCCGCGCAGAGCAAAGGATAGCGCTGTGCGGAGCGTATTATTTCAGTAGCGGAAAATGACGCCAAATCCAGTTGGGCACGAGACCCCAAACGGCCGTCAGAATGCGGTATCGCCAGTCGATCACTTGCACGTGACGGCCCCGGTAGATAGCCCTCACGATGCGCCGAGCCACTCGCTTCGGATCCATCAGCATCGGATAATGTCCGCCTTTCAACAATGGGGTGTCGACGAACCCCGGCCTTATATCCGTGAACGAAATCGGCAAACGGCGGTTGGCCGCCAACTGTTCCAAAGCCTGGATGTAGGTGTTTTGGAAAGCCTTCGTGGCACTGTAGGAGGGCGCCGGCCCCAATCCCTTGACGCCGGCTATCGAACTGATGCAGGCTATACGGCCGCCTTCGCTCGCTGCCATATAACGGAAAGCCGCCCCGACCATGCGTGTGAAGCCCAAGGCGTTGGTCTCTACGGTCTCCATCTCGATGCGTTCGTCCAATACGGGATTCTGTCTACCGATGCCGGAAGCATGGAAATAGAGTTGCATACCTCCTACCCGACAGATCAACGCCGTCAGCAACGCCGGAGCATCTGCCGCATTGACATCGATCCGGGCAGTCTCCACCTGATCGGGATAGCGCCGTTTCAGCTCTTCCAAAGTTTCCTCCCTGCGGGCCGCCACGCCGATGCGCCAACCGTCGGCCAGCAGGATGCAAGCCACTTCGCGCCCCATTCCCGACGAGGCACCCATGATGATCGCTTGTTTCATGATTGCAAAGATAATTATTTTTTTCAAATATGGCAGATTCACAAATAAAATATCTATATTTGCATGCAAAACTATTTTTCAAACAAAATGAAAGACTTCTTTAAGTATGTAGGTGCTACGGTTGTAGGTCTCATCGCCTTTACCATTATTGCAGGTTTAATTGGCATCATGAGTATTGTCGGTATGATCGCCTCAGGCGAAGCTGCCAAGACGGTCAGTGACAATTCGGTGCTCGTGCTCAACCTGTCAGGACAGATGCAGGAACGCACGGAAGACAACCTTTTCGAGCAGTTCACAGGCGGCGTCTTGGGAGGTCTCGGGCTTGAGCAGACGCTTGCGGCCGTCCAGAAAGCCAAGGACAACGAACGGATCAAGGGTATCTACATAGAAGCAGGTGCACTCGGCGCCTCCTACGCACAACTGCAGGAGCTGCGCGACGCACTGCAGGATTTCCGCCGGTCGGGCAAATGGATAGTTGCCTATGGTGACATCTACACACAGGGAGCCTATTATGTAGCTTCCGCGGCCAATAAGATTTATCTCAATCCGCAGGGCATGATCGACTGGCACGGCATTGGTGCGCAACCGATATTCCTCAAAGACGTGATGGCCAAATTCGGTGTTCGGATGCAGGTCTTGAAAGTTGGCAAGTACAAGAGTGCCACAGAGACGTTCACGGATGACAAGATGAGCGATCCCAACCGCGCACAGACGCAGGCCTATATCAATGGCCTGTGGCAGAATGTGCTGAAAGCCGTATCGGACAGTCGTAAGATCAGCGTCGGCCAGCTCAATCAGTACGCCGATCAGATGGTCACTTTCGGCGATCCCAAAGATTTCGTGAAGGCGAAATTCGTGGATGCTCTCCTGTATGCGGATCAGGTGAAAGCCGAAGTCAAAAAAATGCTCAAGCTCAACGAAGACGAGTCTATCAGCCAGCTGAGCATCGCAGATATGGGCTACGTAAAGGAGAAGTCGAACAAGGGCGAAGCCATTGCGGTCTACTATGCTTATGGAGATATCGTCGACTCGCCTATGACGGGCGGCCTCTTCGGAACTGATCATCAGATCGTCGCAACAGAGGTCACCAAGGACCTGGAGCGTCTTATGAACGACGAAGACATAAAAGCCGTCGTGATCAGGGTCAACTCGGGAGGCGGCAGCGCCTATGCTTCGGAGCAGATATGGCATCAGATCGAGATGCTCAAACAGAAGAAAACCGTGGTCATTTCCATGGGTGGCATGGCCGCATCCGGCGGCTATTACATGAGCTGCAACTCCAACTGGATCGTCGCCGAGCCCACTACGCTGACCGGAAGCATAGGCATATTCGGCATGTTTCCAGACATGAGCCAGCTCCTGACACAGAAGTTGGGCGTCAAGTTTGATGAAGTCAAGACCAACAGAAATGCCACCTTCGGCACCACCGCACGCCCAATGAACGAAGAAGAGATGTCTTATCTGAGGGCCTATATTGGTCGTGGCTACAGCCTGTTCCGTAAAAGAGTGGCCGACGGACGACGCATGACGACCGACCAGGTGGAAGCGCTGGCCCAGGGACATGTCTACTTAGGACAGGACGCACTGAAGATCAAGCTCGTCGATCAGTTAGGCGGGCTTGACGCAGCCATCACGAAAGCAGCCCAGATCGCCAAGCTGAAAGAATATTACACCATTTCCTATCCGGAGCAGAAGGACTTCCTGGCTCAGTTCATGGAAGCCTCCAACCTCGGCAACAACTTGGATGAGCAGATGCGGAATGCATTCGGCATCTATTACGAACCGTTCTACCTGCTCAAGCAGATGAATCAGCTCAATCCGATACAGGCCCGCATTCCTTTCATCATCAATGTAAAATAAAACTCAGATCATGCGCAGCGAAGGCGATCTCATCAAGAT
>ONHE01000069.1 GCA_900317545.1 uncultured Prevotella sp.
CCCGGCAGTCCGTGAAGTTTCCAGGGGCCATGTGACAGCGGAATGTCTTCCGCATACCAGGCACTCCACACCCGTCCGCGATACTTGGCCGTAGCCAACCGGCAATCATAACCGAGCATCCGCAGCGCGCTGTCGGGCACGATCTCCCACTCCGGCGTGTCCAATGTCTCCTCCACCCGATAGCGGCCGTTGGCCACCTTGTCAAGATAGACGCTCCGATCCGGCGTCGGATAGTGGGCCAGCACTTTCCAGCTCACCTGGGAGGAGAATGGGATCCGGACATTGGTCTCACCTTTCGCAAACTGTGCTTTCACCAACGAGTCGGCCTGAAAGCCGCGATAGCTGAAGAAGGAGCTGCACTTCGGCCCGATCTGAAGCAGCATCGGCTCGTTGAATTGCAGCCGCTTGTCTTTCTCCTTAGAGACCACTTCCGTCAGATCATACACCACTTCGCAGCTGACCTGATCCACGACGATACCCTTGCGGGTGTCTTCCTCATCAAACATGGTGACCAACTGTGCCTGCGAGAACATCGGCACAAACAATGTAAAAAGCAATAATAGGTTCCGTTTCATTCGTATTTCATGTTGATTATTCGTTGCAAAGCTAATCCGAAAATCCCGATGAAACGGACGGAAAATCTTACTGAATCCTTATTTCCACCCTCATAATTTCTTATTATTTTATTACTCCCGCGTTGATAAGCCCCTTTTTTCGTACATTTGCAGGAAACATTCGTGATATGGAAAGACGCATCAAGCTTGTCTGGTGGATCAGCATCATCACCATGACACTCATTTTCTTCGGGCAACTCTATTGGCTTTACACGCAGTATCAGTACAGTGGAACCAAGATTGCCGGGCAGCTCAAGCAGGACTGCACGGAAGCACTCAAGGACGAGGAGTATATCCGGCAGGATGCCTGGAACAATTCGCAGCGCAACCGAAAAGACACGCTGAAGCTGCGCATCAATATCCATATAGACCAGAAAAAGAAGAACAGGACCTGGAGCAAGACCATGACAACCCTGACCTTCGTGCTTCAGGACAGCACGAAGGTAACCATCCGCGGCAACGGCCTCTCGGCCGAAGACGCTTCGCTCATCCATAGCCGCTATCTGACCTACCGTTTTCGCCCCACCCAGATGCATGTGCTCGACTCGCTGCTGGCGCTGAAAGGCTATCCGCCCACGCAAGATTTCAGACCGGTCAGGCACCGGGAACTCCTGCTTGAACCGAGATATGAGATTTCCGAAGGAATCTTCAAGCGGCTCAACGTGCTCTATTTTGACAATCCGATGATGCACCATGCCGTCGCGTTCAGCATCCCCTTGCCCCAAAACAAGATCATGGCCGGCATGCTCTGGCAGTTGGTTGCCAGTCTGCTCATGATGGTCGTGCTGGCCTTCTGCCTCATCTATCAGATCAAGACCATCATGATCCAGAAGCGCATCGACGGCCTCCGCCATCAGTTCATGAAAGACATGATCTTCGAAATGAAGCAGCCGAAGGACGAGCCGATGGAGGAAGGTGGCGTGATGTTGGGCGATAGCACTTTCAAATATGACCAAAACGAGCTGGTCCACGGCAACGAGCGCGTGATGCTCACCTCCCGTCAGGCAGAGATCATGAGGATCCTCAGCCAGTCGCCCAATCAGACCGTACGACGGGAAGACCTGCTCATGGCTGCCTGGGGCGACGACTCCTATGCAAACTCCATGGCGCTGAACGTACAGATCAGCTATATCCGGCGCGCCATCAGCTTCGACCCGCGCCTCGCGATAGACGTGGTCTACAAGAAAGGTTACACGTTGAGAATCAAGGGATAACGTCTCTTCCGAAGCGGGATGAAAAATGAGGGCGGCCCGGAAGTATCATCCGGACCGTCCATATGATAGCTCTTGGCCGTCCAAACGATACCTCCGGGCCGCCCGAAGGATAGCTCCGCGGAACCTACCGATTACTTGCGGTATTTGCAGCAGCCGTGCAACTTGTTGTAAACTTCGTCGGATGCCTTGACCGGACCAGCGTCATGGCCCACGGCAGCTATTGCTTTCTGCACGGTCTTGACATCAGTCTGCTTGTTGTCATAGGTCAAAGCCAGCACCTTGGTACGCTGGTTCCAGGAGGCTGCGACAACGCCTTTGACTCCCATGGCGGCCTTCTCGATACGCTTCTCGCACAATTCACAATTTCCACCTACCTTGAATGTGGTCTTCACCGTCTTTGCCTGTGCGGCCATGCTGATTGCAGCCACAGCCACTAATGTCATGATTGTTTTTTTCATTGTTTTGTTTTTTTAATTGGTTCTACATATTGTTATTGATCGCTGTCATGTCTGTCTGCCGACGTTCCACCGTCATTCCATCATGCTTTTCTTTCCATCCAACTGCGCACTGGCGTCGATCGCGAAGGCACCATGCGTGACGACCTCCTCGCCCTCGGCCAGTCCGTCGGTGATCACATAGCCGTCCGGGAGCGACGGACCGAGCGTCACCGCACGCAGGGCGAACGTCGGCTGATCGGCATTGCTGTCCTTGACGTAGACCACACTGCGCTTTCCGGTCCAGAGCACGGCTGATTTCGGTACGACGATATCGTCGCCATGTCGGCTCATGTCGGCCACTGCGGTCCCCGTGACGATCATCTCCGGCTTGAACAGACCGCTGCCGTTGGACATCACCACGCGTACGCCGGCCGTCCGGCTCTTGCCGTCCAAGACCGGATCCACGAAGCTCACCTTACCCGTGAAGGCCTTCCCCGGCAAGGCCTCGGCCGTGAAACGGATCGTGGCCCCGTTGCGGATGAAGGGCAGATCGCCTTCGTATGCCTGGAAGACAGCCCACACATTGGACAGGTTCGCGATCTTCAGGAGGGGCTGACCCTGCTTCACATAGTCGCCCTGCTCAATCTGCTTGTCGACCACGGTGCCAGATGTATTCGCCTTCAATGAGACGTATGGAGAGGCCTTTTTGTTACGGATGACCCCGTTAATTTGTGCGGTCGTGATGTTTAGCAACCGCAGTTTCTCCACCGCCGCATCCACGAGTGCCTTGCGCTGCAGCCCTTCGGGAAAGGCCAAGGCCGACACCAAGTCCTGCTCTGCACTGTAGAGCTCGGGCGAATAGATCACGGCGAGGGTCTGTCCCTTGACGACCCGGTCGCCGACGGCATTGATCAGCAACCGCTCGATGCGGCCTCCGACGTAGGCAGCCTGTGTCTGCTGGAGCCGTTCGTCGGGCTGGATCTTGCCGAAGAGGCGGATTTCCTTGTTAGCGGAACCGGATCCCACGACGGTCGTCTCGATGTTCGCCAAGGCGATGGCTTCGTCACTGAGCATCACGGAGTTCTCATCCGCTGCCCCCATCTGGTCGGTCTGACTGCCCATCGGCGTGAGATCCATGCCGCAGATGGGGCATTTGCCCGGATGATCCTGCTTCACCGAGGGGTGCATCGAACAGGTGTACATGGTCGTCTTGGCATTTGCCGCCGCTCCCGCCGTTTCTGATCCGCGGCCCGAAAGCCATACGGGAATTGTTACGATGATCGCGCCGAGGATGACGCCGAGTGCGACCGACTTTTTGTCTATATGTCTGAAAAAATCTGTTATCTGTCTCATGATCTTTACTTTTTGTCTGTCTGTTGTTTTCTGAGGGTCTGACTGCGCTGCGCATAGTCATATCGGGAAGCGAGCTTCTCATACTCGGCCACGATCGTGTTGTATTGGGCATAAGCCTCAGCCTTCTTCAGCGCGTAGTCTATCTGCTCCCTCGTGGTCTGCAGGATGTCGGTCAGCGATGAGCTGCCATTGGCATATTCGGCGGTCATCAGCTGCAGGGTGTGGTTGAGGATGCCCACTTCACGGTCGTAGAGATCTATCTTCCGCTTCACGTCCGCGGCCCTTTGGGTGATCGAGAGATATTGTTCGGTCAAGGCATCCTGCTGTCGCTGATAACCGAACTCGGTGCTCTGGCGCATCAGGTCCGCCGATCTGCGGGCAGCGTTGATTTTCTTCCGATAGACCGGAATCGTCATCTTCAGCATCGGCATGAGCATGTCCTTGCCGTTCATGTCGGCCATATGCGGCGTCATCACGGTGCCGTTGAGCATATACTGAAGACCTACGCCGAACATGGGGCGTCCCATCAGCTTCGCCTTCTCACCCTGTAGCACATACGACTTGGCATCAGCCTGCAGCCGATTGAGCGTGGGATCGTTGCGCTCCACGTCTTCCCAGGCGATCAGAGGCATCTCACGGAGCGTGATCGAGTCGGGAATGACCAACGGAGTGCCGACCTTCCGGTGCATCGTCAGATTGAACCGGTCCTGCTGCAGACGCAGTTGGTCCCGCAGGCTTGCGATCTGTTCCTCCAACTTGGCTTCCTCGGCCTGCAGCCGGAACTGGTCGCTCATCTTCGCTTTCATGGCCATTGCGGGCGACTTATACTGCACGAGGGAGACGCGTTCGATCTCCTTGAGCAACTGGAGCTTGTCTTCGACGCTCCTGATCTTCTCCTGCACGGCCAGCATGTCATACCACTGCTGCTGCATCTGATAGGCCAAGGCGATGCCGTCGGCACGGAACTTCTGGTAGACAGACTCGGCCTTGTATGTCATCTGCTCGCGGTCGGCCTTCAGGGAGCCGAACCATGGGAACATCTGCATCACCGTGAACGTGGCCAACTGCTTCACATTGACATTCTCCATGGGTGACGGATAGACGCCCACGGTCAGTTCGGGGTCGGCGAGGATGCCTGCTCCGGCCGCCGCTTCGACCTGTGCCCGATAGGCCTGGTACGCGCCGATCACAGCCGGATTGTTGCGTATGGCCACGGCAATATAGGTCACCAAACTGTCCTGGGCTGCAGCCCGGGCGGTGCCTGCCAGACATATCACCGCGACAGCCACCATCTTATAGAACTCGTTTCTTATCTTCATTTTCATCTTTCTATTCTGTCCCGATTATAGGTAAACAGCTTTCGAGTGCGCAAAGTGAAAAGGGCCTTCACCCCTACTGACGGATCTTTTTTACCCTTTTATGCATTTTCCGTTTTACGTTTGGACACTCTATTTTATCCTTTTACCTTCTTGCCTTTTTATTTTTCTTCAATGCCCCTTCGCGCCACCAGCACTGCAGCACCGGCACCACGAACATGGTCATGGTCTGGATCAGCATACCGCCGAAGGTTGGAATGCTCATCGGCACCATGATGTCCGATCCTTTGCCGGTCGACGAGAGTACGGGGAGAAGCGCGATGAGCGTCGTCGCCGTGGTCATACATGCGGGGCGCACACGCTTTAGCCCTGCCGTCACGACGGCTTCACGGATCTCATGCGGAGTCGCAGGCTTATGCTGGAGGAACGTCTGATGGATATAGGTGCCCATGAGAACACCGTCATCCGTGGCGATTCCGAAGAGGGCGATGAACCCGACCCATACAGCGACGCTCAGATTGATCTGGCCCATGCCGAAGAGCGTCCGCATGTTCATGCCCGCCACATCAAAGTTGAGGAACCAATCCTGCCCATACAGCCACATCAGAAGGAAGCCGCCGGCAAACGCAACGAACACGCCGGAGAAGTGAATGAGCGAAGCCGTGACGCTCTTAAACTGGAAGTAGAGGATCAGCAGGATCAGCAGCAGAGCCACGGGGATGACCACTTTCAGCCGCTGAGCGGCATGCTCCTGCTGCTCATAGGTACCGGTGAACTTATAGGAGACACCCTTCGGAAGGACGATCCGGTGCTTGGCCACAAGATGGTCGATATGTTCGCGGGCCTTGTTGACCACGTCCACTTCAGCCGCTGTGCTCTTCTGCTTGTCAAAGGAGATATATCCGACAAGGAAGGTGTTCTCGGATGTGATCATCGTCGCACCCTTCACGAAGTGGATCGAGGCCAATTGGCCCAACGGAATCTGGGTCCCGTCGGCGGCCGGAACAAGGATCTGCTGCAGCACCTCGGGATCATCGCGCAGCTCACGCGCATAACGCACCCTGATCGGGAACCGCTCGCGGCCCTCGACGGTGGTGCCTTCCGACATACCGCCAACAGCAGTTTCGATGACGCTTTGCACGTCGCCGATCTGGATGCCGTATCGGCCGAGCTTCTCACGGTCGGGCTCTATTTCGATGTAAGGAGCTCCCTGGGCTCGGTCGTAGTACACCGAAGCGGCGTTGATACCGTCCACTTGCTTGAGCGCTTTTTCCATCTGGAGACCGGTTTTCTCAATTGACTCAAGGTCAGGACCATACACTTTGAGGCCCATAGGAGCCTTCATGCCGGTGGAGAGCATCACCTGACGCGTCGCGATGGGCTGTAACTTCGGGCTTCCGGTCAGTCCCGGGAGGTTGGCTGCACCGCTGATCTCGTTCCAGATGTCATCTTCGCTGCGGATTTCCTTACGCCACTGACGGAAGTAATCACCGTTCCGGCTCGGGATTAGACTGTCTATGGGAATCTCACGGAATTCCTTCGCAGGATCGTAAGTGGTTCCGCCCTTGAGCAAGAAGCGTCCGTGGCGGTCGGTCTTGAATCGTTCGCGCACGCCATCTTCATTGAGCATGTATTCGGGTTTATAGTTCACGACGACCTCGTACATCTGTATCGGCGCAGGATCGAGCGCACTTTCCACCCGTCCCCACTTGCCGACGGCCGACTCGACCTCTGGTATGGCTTTCACGCGACGGTCCAGCAGCTTGCAGTAACGGATGTTCTCCTCCACCCCGGTGTGCGGCATGGCGGTCGGCATGAGCATGAACGTGCCTTCGTCAAGCGTCGGCATGAACTCGCTGCCGGTGTTTTTCCACACCATGATGCCACCTGCAAAGGTTAAGAGGGGCAGCAACATGAACTTCCACCGGTTGTCCAAGCACCAGCGAAGCATGCGTTCATAATAGATCACGATCATCCACAGGAAGGCGAGGATGAGGCCTACAAGGCCGGCAACGAACAGCATATTGACGACCATACCGTTCTCTGGACCTAACGGGAGCCATTTGCCGGTGAGGATATACACGGCGATCAGCACGACCGCGGCAATCATCAGATGGTTGGCCTGAATGTTCCAACGCCAGAGACGGATCGTCCGCGGCGCTCCCTTGCGGAAGACGCTGAGGGCCCATCGGCGCGGAAGGCGGAGCGAAAAGACCCAGTAGGCCAGCGTAGGCAGTACCACTAGGCCCAACAAAAGGGCTGACATCAAAGCAAAGGTCTTGGTGAATGCCAACGGATGAAACATCTTCCCCTCCTGGGCCTGCATGGCAAAGACGGGCAGGAAGCTGATGACCGTGGTGCCCATACCGGTCATGATGGCCGATGACACCTCGCTTACGGATTTACGGATCACCTCCTCCAACGCTGCCCCACGGACTTGTCCGCCCTCCGGATCACCGTCCGTGGAAGCGGTGGGCTGCAGATTGCGCACCACATTCTCCATGAACACCACGCCCACATCGACCATCACACCGATGGCAATGGCGATGCCGGAGAGGGCAACGATATTGGCTTCGATGCCCACGAGCTTCATGATGACAAACGTGGAGAGCACGGCCAAAGGCAGCATGGCAGCAATCACGACCGACGCACGCAGGTTGAGCACGAGGATCAGTACCACGATGATACAGATGAGTACCTCGTCCGTGAGCGAGCTTTCGAGCGTTCCGATGGTCTCCTTGATAAGTTGGGTGCGGTCGTAGAACGGCACCACGGTCACCTTGGACACCGTCCCGTCCTTCAAGGTCTTCTCCGGGAGACCCACGGAGATCTCCTTGATCTTCTCCTTCACATTGCCGATGACCTGCATGGGGTTGCTGCCGTTGCGTGCAACGACCACGCCTCCGACGGCCTCCTGACCCTCCTTGTCGAGCCCGCCACGACGATCGCCAGGGCCGAAGGACACCCGCGCCACGTCCTTCACACGCACGGGGACGCCGTCGCGGGAGGTGATGGCGGCCTCTTCGAGGTCTTTCAGATTTTTCACATAGCCCAACCCGCGGATGAGATACTCCACGCTGTTGACCTCCATCGTGCCTGCTCCAACGTCGATATTGGAGTTCTTGACGGCCTTCATCACCTGAATGAGGTTCAGTCCGTAGGAACGCATGGCTTCCGGATCAATGTCCACCTGATACTCCTTGACATATCCACCGACCGAAGCGACCTCAGCCACACCGTCGGCAGCGCTCAATCCGTAGCGCACATAGTAGTCCTGGATGGTGCGTAACTCCTGCGGATCCCATCCCCCGGTCGGTTTCCCGGTCTTCGGGTCACGGCCTTCGAGGGTGTACCAATAGATCTGTCCGAGGGCCGTGGCATCCGGCCCGAGCGCCGGTTTGACACCTTCGGGCAGCAGTCCGGGAGGCAATGCGTTGAGCTTCTCGAGGATTCGGGAACGGCTCCAGTAGAATTCGACGTTGTCATTGAATATGACATAGATGAACGACATGCCGAACATCGATGACGAGCGGATTGTCTTGACACCAGGAATGCCTAAGAGCGCCGTGGTCAGCGGATAGGTGATCTGATCCTGAATGTCCTTGGGCGAGTGTCCCATCCAGTCGGTTGCGATGATCTGCTGGTTGTCGCCGATGTCCGGAATGGCATCCACGGCTACGGGATCACGTGGCAGCAGACCGCTGTTCCAATTGAAAGGCACTGTGGCCAAGCCGCATAAGATAACGGATAACAGCACAAAGGCCGTTATGATACGGTTATGCAGGAAATAACCAATAATCCTATTGATCATTTGATAAAATAAATATAAAAAGTGAATGTCCTAAATGAATAAACGCGAGTCAGTCATTCAGGCAACGGGGGGTGCACGGAGTCCGCTATGCGGAAGGGCAACGTCTTTCGGCGAGGGCGCATCATAGAAGAATGCTGTCTTCGTTCCGCCCTCCTCTACGGATGTAAAATCAATAAGGTTCAACAACTCAATGACGGGCAGATCGCCGTGAAACCAGTCGCCCGAAGCGAGCGAAGGCTGCACGTGGACAGTCTGTCCCTGACTGAATTGCGACTGGATCTGATAATTGTCATGCGTGGTCTTGCAGGCGGGGCATTCGTCACCGTCGCCGCAACCTTCCATCATCATGCCTTCTGAAGTGATGAAATGAATGCCGTTAATGGCCAACTGTACAAAATTGCCATGGCAATAATGTACAGAAACATTCACTCCGATCGTGCCGATCAGAAAGACTGCGGTCAAAATATATACAGCAAGTCGCTTCATCACAGCTGCAAATATAGAAAAAAACAATCAACCTGCATCATATACAGATGATTATTTTGAAAAAATAACATACTTGTGGTAGGTGACTGAAACAAAAGTCACGGCAACGCCGCAAGTCATTCGCGGTGCCACCGGAACCTTCTCATGGATGATCCATGAACCCGTTTCTCTTCTGAAAGACGAATGATCCTGAGCTTCCGGATGACTGTTTCGCCCCTGCCTCAGCAGCTCATTTCACGCCCTCGACGGTGTATCCCAACTGCCTCAAACCCTGCAGCACGCCACGCGATCCGGGAAGATGGCCGGCACCGACAACAAAGAAGGTCGGCATCTGTTGCATCATCGAAGGCATCAACGTAAGCCAGCGGCTGTTGCGGTTGTAGACAAGCGTCTCCGTTTCCTCATCCGTTGCGTCGCACGCATTGCCCATTTTCTTGTCCATGGCCTGCTTCATCGCGTCGAGATCCTGTGCATAGAAAGCCTTGGCTATGGCCTCGGTCATGTCGCTCATGGCCGTCAGGTGATCGACGAAGCACAGGAGCTGCTCCACCTGCCGCGCCATCGGCATGCTGCGATAGAGGATCCCGGCCTGGAAAGAGACGGACTCAAGGCCACGCACAAGTTCATTGTTGTGGGTCGCCTGAGCCTGAAAGTACTGGTCGAAGGTGCTCGTCGGATCAAACTCTCCCATGTGCCGGGCCATATACTGCAGTACAGTGAGTTGCGCGAAAAGCGCAGCGGGCGACATGGAGCCCATCTGTGCAGCGACCTGCGGATTGTCGAGGCCGGCTCCCAACAGGGATTTGAGACAGCCGTCCACCCGCTGATACTGTTCCGCCGTGAGCACGTCGCGAAGCCGTTTGCCGTCGGGCAGCAGCATGAACGACTGGACTGCCTTCAGCGTATCGGCATTCGTCATGTCAGCCCACACGACTTCGCCGCAGACCTGACGCGTCGCCGTCATCGCCTCCCGCACGCCGGGAATCTTGTCCACGAAGCCTACGTTGGCCAAATGGAACGTTCCGATGATATAGGAAGGCTGCTGGAGCCCGTTGCCCGAGATCCGGTAGAGCAACTGGGCAGGACCATGCACGGCAAAGGCACCGATCAAGAGGGCTGTCAAAAGAAGTTTTCTCATGGTTTCGCTGTTTTGGTTTCAACGGCAAAGTTACACATTTTCCGCCAAACGGAGAAATCCCGCCGCCATTTTTCCGGCAACGGGACGGAGAGAGACGGATCATTCTCGGGTGAACCGGTCGACCTCTTCGCGCAAGGTCTCGAAACGCTTCTGCTGTCGACGGTTCATGACATACCCGGCAATCACACCTGCCAAGCAAGCGCCGCCACCGGCCAGCATGGGGGGCCAGGCGGCCGTTCTGTCGTAGAGTTCGATGCAGAACCAGGCAATCCAGCCCAAGAACGTGAGCGTGAAGATGTTTCGGTAGAGTCCGGACATGCGGATGATGAGGGCCATGCGACTGCCGGCCGTGAGGAGGTCAGCCTGCGCCAAGCCCTGCAGGTGACGACGGTAGAAGTAGCCATAGACGTTGCCCGCCACGATCCAGACCGCCGTCACGATGCGGAAGAGCACGGAGAGGCCCATCCGGCCGAACATCACCCAGCAGAACGGAATGATGACCACCATGAGGACGAGGGAGACCGTGAAGGGCCTTGAACTCTCCTGGCTCAGTTGGCGGATCGACGTCTGCAGCAGCCGGTCACTGATTATCTTTTGCTGATTCAATTTCTCTTTGAGCATGGCGAGCTGTCCGCGCATCTGCTCCAGTTCATTTCCTGTTTCCATGATGTGTGATCCTTTCTATTCGTTAGACATGTTTTTGAGTTGTTCCTTGATGCGGAACAGGCGCACGGAGACATTCTTCGGCGTGATCCCGACGATCGCGCCGATCTCCTCGTAGCTAAGGTTCTCAAGCCAAAGCAGCACGATCGCGCGGTCGAAAGGGCGCAGCCGGGTGATGCGCCGGTGGAGGGCGCCGATCTGCCGGCTGTCCTCATCGCGGTCCTCAAAGAGGTTGATGTCCATCGTGAGGGACACTGTCGGCCGACGTTTCCGCTTCCGCTCGAGCGAGATACAGGTGTTCAGGCTCACCCGATAGATCCAGGTACGAATGCCGCTGCGGCCCTCAAAACCGTCGAAACCGCGCCACAGGTTGACCAATACGTCCTGAAAGAGGTCCTCGACCCCGGCCTCATCCTGCGAGAACATGTAGCAGACGGTGTAGATCGTGCTGCGGTTCTCGCGGACAATGCGCGTAAATGCTTGTTCTTTCTGATTCTGTTCCATCGCTTTTGCTGATTGAATTCAACCCTTTGACGCCCTATCCGGCGAAAAACTACACATCATTTGCTTTTTCTGATGCAAAAATACGCATTTCCTGTCACACGGCCGTGTCAGAACCGGAAAAAGGACATCGGACAGGAAGAATTGGCAAAGAGCAGGAAGATCGGTTAAAAAACGCAAAAAAACAGCATATGGGATGCAAGAAAGCAACATGGGTCCGGTTTTAGGGATAGTATAAGCGATCAATCCGGATCGGTCATTAGAGACCGAACTGTTTTTGTCCGATGGTCGGTCAGATTACCTGCCGGGGAGGCCGAGGGCATAGCGTGCTGCGTCGGGGAAGACCGGCAGGGAAGATGCCCGGCAAGCGGACGGAAGCAGCCGGAAGGCTTTCATCAACAAACATCAATAAGAAGCGGCGGTCCGATGACCGTTGCACGTAAAACGTAAACACCATGAACAAGAAATGGATCTCACGCAACAACAGTATCCTCACGGCCGGGCTGGCCGCCTTAGGGTTCACCTCATGCGACGGTTTGTGGAACAGCCCGGTCGAGTATGGCTCACCGATTGTACACTATCAGGTCATCGGACGGGTGACCGATGAAGCCGGCAACCCCATCAAGGGCATCAAAGTGACGGTGACAGACCGCTACAATTACAATGGGTCAGCTGATGGCAAGGTCGACTCGGTCTATACCGACGAAGCCGGAAAATATGCCTCCAAGCAACTCCGATCGATGACAATCGATGAGGTCTGTGTCGTGATGGCCGACGTGGACGGCGATGCCAACGGAGGCACATTCGCCAACGACACGGTGAAAAACAAGGAGATCGTCAGGAAACAGACCAAGAAAGGCGACGGTAACTGGGATAACGGTACCTACGAACTGACCGCCGACAAGAAACTGAAGAAAACAAAATGACCACAATCCGCAAGCGAATAGGACTCGAACTGTGGCGACATCTGCAGGATAACTTGATCAAGGAGCACCCGCTCCGGCAACTGTTCTGGGAGACGACCCTGCGCTGCAACCTTCACTGCCGCCACTGCGGGAGCGACTGCAGAACCGTCAGCGGAACCCCGGACATGCCGCGCGAAGACTTCATGCGCGTGCTCGACAGCATCGCCCGGCGCACGGATCCCCACCAGGTCTTCGTCATTCTGACCGGCGGAGAGCCGCTCCTGCGACCGGACATCGTCGAATGCGGACGCGAGATCTACAGCCGGGGCTTCCCCTGGGGCATGGTCACCAACGGTCTCATGCTCACCTCAGAAAAACTGAAGGCGCTCATCGGAGCCGGTCTCCACGCACTCACCGTCAGCCTCGACGGATTGGAGGAAAACCATAACTGGATGCGCGGACACGCCGAAAGCTTCAGCCGGATCAGCCGGGCCCTTGACCTGATGCGCGCGGAGCCGACACTCGCCTACGACGTAGTGACCTGCGCCAACGCCCGCAACATAGACGAATTGCCTGCCCTGCGCGATTTTCTCATCTCGAAAGGCGTCCGATCGTGGCGCCTGTTCACCGTTTTCCCGGTCGGAAGGGCCGCTTCCGACCCAGCCATGCGCCTCACCGGCGACCAGTTCCGCCAAGTGATGGAGTTCATCAAAGACACCCGGAAGCAGGGAACCATCAAGGCAAGCTACGGCTGCGAGGGATTTCTCGGCGACTATGAGGCCGAAGTGCGAGACCGCTTCTACAGCTGCCAGGCAGGCATCACGGTCGGTTCGGTGCTCTGCGACGGCAGCATCTCGGCCTGTCCGAGCATACGCCCCGACTTCCATCAAGGATCGATCTATCAGGATGACTTCATGGATGTGTGGGCCGAACGCTTCGCCCGCTACCGCCATCGCGAATGGATGCGCACCGGACCCTGCGCCGATTGCAGTGCCTTCAGATACTGCCGCGGCAACGGCATGCACCTCCGCGATGCCGACGGGCACCTCCTGATGTGCCATTGGCGCAAGCTGCGCAACCAGCCCATGGATCCTGTCACGGCAGCCGACTGAGCCTGCGCCCGCTGCGAATATATGCTCCGGAAGATGTGCAGACGGCATGCATGGCGCGTGCAGCAATCCTGCACCGCGCACAAAGTCATTCTCCATCCATCCAAAAACAATCCTGACGACATCAGAAAGGAGTCCTGCACCGCGCATCAGACAAATCTGTAGCACTCATGAAACAATCATTCAAAAGCGAAACAGGCAGGACGCGAAAAAAGGGGAGTTGACGACTCAACTCCCCTTGTCTTTGTTCCGGATCACCAGATCTGTGCCCGTTTGTTCTTCGGCAGATACATCTTGCTGCCTTTCTTGATCTTGAAGGCATCATACCAGGCGTCAATCTGCGGCAGTGCGGCGTTGACCCGCGCGATATTGGGTGAATGCGGGTCGGTCGTGATGATATACTTCACATATTCCGGAGCCATATTGGAGGCCCACACGCGGGCATATGCAAGGAAGAAACGCTGTGCAGGCGTGAAGCCGTCCTTGACCTCAAGCGGATGCTGCTTGATGGCATTCTGGAACGCGCGATAGGCAATATTGAGGCCTCCATTGTCGCCGATGTTCTCGCCGAGGGTCAGTTTGCCGTTCACCTTTGTACCGGGCAGCACCTCGAAGCCGCTGAAATAGTCGACCAGAACCTTTGTCCTTGCGCTGAAATTGGCCTTGTCTTTCGCTGTCCACCAGTCCTTCTGGTTGCCCGTCTTGTCAAACTGGCTGCCCTGATCATCGAATCCATGGCTCATCTCATGCCCGATCACAGCACCGATGGCACCATAGTTGGCAGCGTCGTCAGCCGTCGGATCGAAGAACGGAGCCTGCAGGATTGCAGCCGGGAAGCAGATTTCGTTGGTCGTGGGGTTATAGTAGGCGTTCACCGTCTGCGGCGTCATGCCCCAGCGCATCTTGTCTACCTTCTTGTTGACATGCTCTGCGATATAGACGTCAGTGGCCCAGCGGCTGATGGCCTGCAGGTTTGCGTAGAGCGAAAGCGAATCGTCCACCTGCAGCCCGCTGTAGTCCTTCCACTTGTCGGGATAGCCTATCTTGATGATAAAGTTGGCCAGTTTGTCCTTTGCCTGTGCCTTGGTCTCGGCACCCATCCATGTTGCCTCGTCAATGCGTTGTGCCAATGCAGTCTGCAGATTGTGTACCAGCTCCAACATGCGCTGCTTGCTGCTGGCGGGGAAGTATTTCTCCACGTAGAGCTTACCGATCGCCTCGCCGAGCGTGCCGCTTACTAAGCTGACGGCACGTTTCCATCGTGGACGGTCCTGCTTGACGCCGCTCATCACCGAGCTGAGCTTGAAGGCTTCGGCGCGGAAGTCGTCACTGAGCTGGCTTGCAGCCCCGGAGATGACCTTGATGGCAGCATAGGCCTTCAGATCTTCCAACGGTGCCTCGGCCAGAATCTTCTCCACCTCGTGGATCGGCTCCGGTTGGCCGACGTCAACGGCATCGAAAGCAGGGAATCCACTGGCCAAGAAGACATTGCCCCAGTCGATTCCGGGGAAGTCATTGATCAGCTGCGCGTAGGGCATCTTGTGATAGTTGGCATCGACGTCGCGCAGTTTGACCTCATCATAGCTGGCTTTCGCGATGCGCGTTTCAATGGCAATCACGGCGCGCATCTTCTTCTCGGCCGTCGACTCGTCATCTCCGGTCAGCTGGAAGAGCTTCTTCAGATAAGCCTGATAAGCCTCGAAGACGAGCTTGTTCTGTCCTTCGGGGTCGATATAGAAAGCCCGCGACCCTAATCCAAGGCCTCCCTGGCCGATGCTGACCAAATTCCAGTCGGCGTTGCGCATATCAGCTCCGCATCCGATACCAAACATCATCGTACCTTCTCCGTTGCGGTCCAACTGGGCCGTAACAAGCTGATACTCCTTCCGGTTGCTGATTGCAGCGATCTTGGACAATGTCGGTTTGAGCGGCTCCCAGCCCTCCTTGTTGAGCCGGGCGCTGTCCATCATCAGCTTGTAAAGTGATCCGATCTTCTGTCCCAAGGATCCTTTGGCCTGCGGCGTGTTGGCATATTGGAGGATCAGTTCCTGTATGCGCTTCTGGTTGAGCTCATAAAGGTCGGTGAAAGCACCATTGTCTGAATGTTCCGCATCCAAGGGATGGGTTTTCAGCCAACCGCCTACGGCGTACTCATAAAAATTGTCTCCCGGACTGACTGCGGGATTCAGGTTTGCCTTGTCGATGCCCGACGACAGCCCTTGTGCGAAGGTTGCCGTTGAGGCAAACATCATAGCGAGGGATAATAGCTTTTTCATTGCTGTTCTGTATGATTGTTTTGATTCATGTTTATTTCTTCTCTGCCCGCATGATCACCTGAATATGGTTGGCAGGAACGAGCAGTTTCTGTGCCAATTGCTGTAGCTTCGCAGGTGTCAAGGCATCGACGGCCTTGTTGTAGTCGGTATCTTTGTCGATGCCGAAGAGGCTGTAGTCGGAGATTACGTCAAGCCAGTAGTTGTTGGTCTTGCGCGCATCGGCGATCTGGGCGATCATGGTTTCCTGCGCCTTCTTCAGATTATCGGCCTTCACGGAGGTCTTCATGCGCTCAGCACATTTGGCCATCAGGTCATTGGCAAGATCGTTCTTGTCGGGATTGGTCATAGCGATGCTGCGTACGCGAGCATGACAATTGAGCTGGTTGGCAATCAGACCGGCTGCGGCCTGGGCTGCATAGGCGGCACTGTTGTCCTCACGCACATCCTTGTTGACATCAAAGCTGAGGACCCGGCCCAAGGCATCGACCTGCACAAGGTTGTCAAGCGTGTAGGGGACTTTCATGATCCAGTCGAACTCGGAGTGTGACTGCGGGTTCTCCATCTTATAAGTGAAGATGTTCTTCACTTCGCCTTTGGCATAGGTAGTGGGGTCAACCGCCTTGCGCAAAGCCTTGCCCTTGGAGGGCAATGAGGCTATATACTGCTCAAGATAAGTGCGCATCTGGGCTTCGTCAAAATTGCCGACAAAGACGAAGGTGAAATCTGCGGCGTTCGAATAAAGTTCTTTCTGGAGGGCCAGCATACGGTCGGCATCAAACGAGTCGACCTCTTTCTGGGTCGGAATGGCTTCAGCCGGATTGTGCGCATAGATCGTATTGTTGAGCGAGTCACCATATACAGACTCGGCATTCAGCCCACGATTTTTCAGCCCAAGGGAGATATTGGAGATATACTGCTGCAATACCTTCTCGTCTTTGGTCTTGTTCGTGAAATTCAGATAGATGAGCTGGAACATCGTTTCGAGGTCTTTGGGGGTAGACGAACAGGACATGTAGGACTTTGTCTTGCCCAAACTGAGATCCACCATCACCTGTTTTCCGGCCAGCGTCTTCTGCAGGTCACTCTGCATGAAAGTGCCTAAACCGGTGGCAGCCAATGCCACCTCGGCGAGCTTGCGGTTGCCCACGCTCTCCTTGATCAATGCTCCCTCGCCGCCATTGGCCATTGCCTGACCGGCAATCTCATCCTTTTCGAAGTCGGCTTTCTTCAAATAGACAGTGGCTCCGTTGCTCAACGTGAGCTTCTTTGTGCCGAACCGGTCGCTGACTTCACGTGTAATGGATCCCTTCTTGGGCAGTTCGGTCATGAGAGGTTCCTGCTTCACGTTGTCAACATAGGCCGTCAACTGGGTAGCTCTGACGTTTTTCACTGCCTGCGCAAGAGCCTTCTCGGTGAAGTTCCCCTCACCTTCCTTCTGCATGGTCCATACAACTAAATTGCTGTCATTGAGGTTGATGAGTTCCTTGGCATATTGATTGACAGCCTCAAGCGGCAGAGCTCCGAGGAGGTTTTGATCGATCTGGTATTCCTGTTCGATAGATGGGATTGGATCTCCGACGAGGAAATGCTCGACATATTGCTCACTGAAGTCGGAGCTCGGCGTATTCATGCGGTTGTTATATGCCTTCTCCACTTGTGAAAGGAGATCGGCTTTGGCCCGTTCATATTCAGTTGCCGTGAATCCGAAATCATGCACGCGCTTGATCTCCTCCAGCAATGCACGAAGGGCATCGCTATCCTTTCCGTCCTTGGAAACCCCAATTACGATTTGCATATCCTTGGTCTTTGCCTGCCGGAAACCTGTGGCCAAGGGAGAGTAGCCGGTCTGTATCTGAAGCAGAGGACTGTTTGAATTCTGCGTGATCTCGCTCATGCGGGCGTTGAAAAGCTGGCTGATGAGCGATCTGCACATTGTACGCACATAATAGTCCATGTTGCTGCGCTCGGAGGCCGGCGTTGCATCGATGCGGTGAAGGATGCGTATCAGCGTCACCTGCTGTTCCTTGTCGGCGGTGGCGATATAGTCTGCGGCCGACTTGTTTGCAATCTCCACATCCTCGATTTTTGCCGCGTCCTTCGGATTCTGAATAGGTCCGAAATATTTTCTGACGGCTTCTTCCATCTTCGCAGGATCCACATCGCCCACGATGATGACTGCTTGATTCTGCGGATGATACCACTTCCGATAATAGGAACGCAGGAACTCGGGCGAGAAGTTGTCGATTACGCTCATGAGTCCGATAGGGTTCCGGTCGGCATATTTTGATCCGGAGAAGACCCGCGGGGCTGCCATGTCTTCCTGACGGGCAGCGGCATTGACGCGCAGGCGATACTCGTTGTGGATCACGTCACGCTCTTTGTCGATCTCATCTTTCGAGAGCAGCAGTCCCGTAGACCAGTCGCTCATGACCATGACGCATGAGTCGAGGACGCCTTGGCGGTCGGTCGGCACGTTGGTAAGATAGTAGACAGTGCGGTCGGTGGAGGTATAGGCGTTGTTGTCGCGTCCGTCTTCGACACCGATGGACGACATATAGGCATTCAGGTCACCGCTTTTGAAGTGCCTGCTTCCATTGTATGCCATGTGCTCGAGGAAGTGTGCGAGTCCTCGCTGAGCCTCTTCTTCCTGAACGGAACCCACTTTCTGGGCAAAGTAGAAACAGGCTTTTCCCTTCGGATACTCATTGTGCCGGATGTAGTAGGTCAGTCCATTGTCAAGCTGACCGATCTTTACAGCAGGGTCTGCAGGCACCTTCATGACTTGCTCCTGACCCTGTGCCTTCATGCCGGATGCGGTCATGATGAAGGCAACTGCTACAAATAGTTTTCTCAATTTCATAAGTTAAATAGGATGATTAATGTATGTTTGGTCCCCGAAAGGACTTGTTGATGATCAGTGGGTGTAATATGTTGAAAAATAATAAGCCTGCCACGGTGATGCAGCAGCACTTGTGCGGGTCAAAGACTGTCATCGGGCGCGTATTCCAGAATATCCCCCGGCTGGCAGTCGAGGGCTCGGCAGATAGCCTCCAGTGTGGAAAACCGGATGGCCTTTGCTTTCCCCGTCTTCAGGATCGAGAGGTTTGCAGGCGTAATGCCGATGCGCTCCGCGAGATCCGCAGACTGCATCTTGCGTTTGGCCAGCATGACATCTACATTGACAATGATACTCATCAGTCGCCCTCCATCATTAAATCGTAAGTTCCTGCTCTTCCTTCATCTGCCGCCCAATGGCAAAGATCTGCGAGACGAGCAGCACGCCTATGCCCGTCAGCAGCAGCATCAGGCTGGGGTGGTCGCCCATCGTCACCTCATAGCCGGGCACCTCCATCGTCCCGCTCCAGGCATAATAGAAAGACAAGTCGGCCCCCCACTCTGCCACGTACATCGCCATCAGCATCCAGCCGATGATGCGGAGCCGCCGTTCGACGGCGCGGTCGAAGGCGACGCCACGGTTCACCACCAGAATCAACTTGATGAAGTGCACCCAGAACAGCACCACAGCGATCACGAAAACCAGGCAGAACAATCCTCCCACTTTCTCAAGCAGTCCGTCAGGCTGGTTCCATCCGGCAGTTTTATACTTGATGCCTGTCAACTGCATCGGTTCCATCCGACCCGTCTTCAGATTGCGAACGGAATACCCGTAGCTGTCATTATCCAAAGCCCGGAGCGTGACTTCGTAGATCGTTGTCGGGCGGTCCGGATGGCGCAGATTGGGCTCGGCCGCCGAATTCCAACCGTCCATGAATCCGTTTATGGCATCATTCATGCCTGTCACAAATTCAAAAGAGAGGCCCAAAACGATGGCTGACAGCATCACTACACAGTAGATATTGAACTTCTTTTTCATTACTGATCAGATTTAACACTTATCGTGATCAAACTCAAAATTATCGTTATTCGATAAGGCAAAGATAAGTAATCTGCACGCTTATTGCAAGGAAAACGGCAATTAATTATTGAAAAACAATAATAATAAATATATTTTAATGATCAAGAACGATAATTTTACATCTTTTAAAACATCGTTCTGCCTCCCCCCCAACCTACATGCGAATCTGGCATTCTCAAGTACCGGATTGCCCGGAAGGATGGGCCTCGTCCGGCGCAGGACTGCCGGAGCAGTCGCTGTCGGATGATTCGGCCCAAAGCCGGTCCACCTCTCCGATATCCATTCCGAGCAACCGCATCTTCCGGAACACCTCCGGCAGGATCTCATCCCTGAACTCCCGCCTGCGCGCAGCGATGATGCGGTCGCGCGCCCCGGCCTCGACGAAGAAGCCCAAGCCCCGTTTATTATATATAATTGTATCGCGCGCGAGCACTTCAAACGCCTTTACGGCCGTGTTGACGTTCACGCCGAGCATGACGGCATATTCACGCACGCTCGGCACACGTGCGTTCTCCGGGTAGCGCCCGGCCAGGATGCCGTCGCAGATGCGGTCGGCAATCTGCAGATAGATGGCCTTGTCAGTCCGGAACTCAATCATCAGCGACGTCCTCCCCTTTCCCCTGCCAGTTCAACTGGATCTGTCCGAAGATCCGGTAGCCCCACACAGCGAGCGCGACGACAATCACCCAAAGTGCCAGCATGATCACCACAGAGACCCAGAGCGGCGATCCGGATTCGGCAAAACGCCCACCGAAGATCACGAATCCCACCCAACCGACAATCGAAAGGAAGTAGACCCAACCCCTGCGAAGGTAAGCCTCAATAAAGATAATGGACATGAACATCAGACCGAACACCAAGGTCACCCCGAAGAATGAGCGCTTCGGATGCACTTCCAGCTGACTCAGTGAGCCCCAGCCAAACAGGGAGGGATCGGTGAACGCACTGTAAAGACCCCAGACAAGCAGCCCCACGAGCATGTTGAGGACATAGAACAGCCCCCATGCCAACAGGGCGAGAACGACCAACGAAACATATTTCTCCGCCCTCGACGCCGGCAGGAGCAGCATGCCCATGCTCCCCTCTGGACCAAAAACCTGAATGACGAAGACCAATACGGTCACCAGCATGCCCATGGGGGCCATTCCTGTACAGAAACGGAAAAGCTCCTCCAATCGCTCCAGCGGCGGTTCGTCGCCTATCCACACATTCAATCCCATGAAGATAATCAGAAACAGCAGGACGCGGGGAAGCAGATGGACAGCCAGCTCTTTCATCGGGGACATCCAAATGGCCACGAGCCGAAACATCCGCCATACATTGAACCTCTTCATGACCGCCTCCCTTCCAACTGAAAACCGGTGAAAAATCGATAGCCCAACCAGCCATTGAATGCGTCGGCCGCCAACAACAGCAGGGCCATCCAGGGCAACAGCCATCGGAACGACTGTGCAACCACAACCACCAAAGAGACGAACGCAATCTCCACAGCATCCATCCACCAGCTCCGCCCGCTGAAAGCCGAGATCAGACTGAAGGTCACTCCCGACAGGCCGACGGCGATGTAAAACAGGAGAACTGACCATTCAGCTGCAAAGACTTGCGCATGCAGCGAACCCGCATGGCCGGTCGGGAACCGCAACCAACAGCCGGAGACAAGCAGCCCTGTGTCTACAAACGCCATCGAGGCTGACGGAATGACAAACGAGAGCAGGAGCGCCCACATGACCATCGCCGCATATTTGTCCTGATTGGAAGCCGGAAGCAACAGCAGGCGCATGCCTCGGCTGCGGCTGCGTATCACCTTGAACACGTCGTCGCTGATCATCGTCGACATCAGGACCAACAACAGACTGACGCCGGAGAGCGGAAGCGGCCTTCCGTCATTATACATAAAGAGGACAAACATCAACGAAATCAAGCAGCATAACGTCAGCTGCCGACCTGCATGACGGCCCATCCACGGACGGCAATAGCGCCACACGCGGCAGCAGGAAGCATATCGGAAACCACTCATAATACCACTCCTTTCGTGACAGCGTTGAACAACAGTTCGAGATCCATCTGTGTCTCGTCACCCGCCGAAGCCTCCGTGATGACGCGGAAGCCACCGGCCGACGGCTCTGCATAGCGCACACCGGCATCCGACGCGCGCGTTTCAAACCGGTAACGCGACGTGACTGCCGACACCTCCGACTGCCACAGGCGGCCGTCGGGACACAGGATGAGCAGTCCGTCCAGCAGCTGTGCGATGTCATGGACCAAGTGGGAGGAGACGACCAGCATCTGTCCGTCACACACATAGCGGGCCACCAACTGCCTGAAAACCTGCTTCGAGGGAATGTCGAGACCGTTGGTCGGCTCGTCCATCAGCAGATGACGGCAGCCCGAAGCCAGCGCGAAGCTGATCATGACCTTCTTCCGCTGACCCAAGGACAGTTCGTCTAACTGCAGGTCGCCACCCATCCCGAAGGCGTCCAGACAAGCAAAGAGCACGTCTTCCGCAAACTGCGGATAGAACGGAGCATAGCTCCTGACCATCTTCCAGAGCCTCCGAGCGGGCAAAGTGAACTCATCGGGCATGTAAAACAGCTGTTCCAGCGTCTCCGGAAGCCGCTTCGCGGGCGACTGCCCGTCGACGGTGACGGTGCCGCCTGTGGCAAACAGCAGGCCCGAAAGCAGGTGCAACAGCGTCGTCTTGCCCGATCCGTTCAGACCGAGCAGCCCATACACGTGACCCACTTCCAACTCAAAGCTCAAGCGGTCGAACACTTTGGTCGACAAAGGATATGCAAACCGGACGTCCTGAAATCGTATCATGATAATCCAATGGATAAATTTTGGTGTACTACTTATATATTACACTACAAAGGTATGGATAATATGGATACGTTCCAAATATTTTCCGGAATAATTGGAAAAAAACTTCGGAAAGACAAAGCGAAGGTTCCTGTCGGCTAACTGACGACCGCTTTCATCGACTTCATCCAGTTGCCGCGGAACAAGCGGATCAGGAAGATCGTCCCACGGAAGGTGAGTTCGACGGCCATAGCGATCCAGACACCCTTCAATCCGTATCGCG
This sequence comes from uncultured Prevotella sp., assembly GCA_900317545.1. Taxonomy (GTDB): domain Bacteria; phylum Bacteroidota; class Bacteroidia; order Bacteroidales; family Bacteroidaceae; genus Prevotella. Next base: position 22,822 of record ONHE01000069.1, read on the forward strand.
GAGCAAGCGCGGCAGCCGATGTCAGACGCACGCACCACATAGACACTAAGTTCATGACGGCCGGTTTGAGCGTGTCGCCCGCACCCACAAAGACGCTGTAGGCAACGATCGAGGCCGCGAAAAACGGTTCGGCGAAAGCCTCGATGCGCAATACGAGCGTGCCGAGTTCGCGGATCGCGGGCACTGGAGACAGCATCCCGATCATCTCCGGGGCAAGGATGTACATCACAATGCCCATGAACGCCATGACCGCCATGCCCAATCCGACCGTCATGTGGGCGAAATTGCGGCACAAGTCGAGCCGGTTGGCACCGTGGGTCTGCCCCACCAAAGTTGAAGCAGCGTCACCGATGCCGTAGCCGGGCATATAGCAGAGGCTTTCGGCCGTGATGGCAAACGAGTTGGCAGCAATGGCGATGTTGCCCAACGGAGCCACGATGAGCGTGCTGACCACCTGCGCACCGCTCATCAGAACCGACTGCACAGCAATCGGCAGACTGATTTTCATGGCGTTGCGGACATAGCCCCAAACCCACCGAAACGGGATGTCATCCAACCGCAGTGCCAATATCTTGCTCCGACAAGTGGCCATCCAGGTCATCGGAGCCGACGTGGCGACATAGGCTGCGGCTGTTCCGAGCGCAGCTCCCATCACTCCCAAACCGAGCACATAAATAAAAAGATAGTTGAAGACGACATCTAACGCGCACAGCAGGATGCTCAGTGCGCTGGGCGTCTGCATGTTGCCCGAGCTCTTGAGCATGGATGCCGAGAGGTGAAACAGCAGCACGAAAGGCAGCGTAAGCGAGTAAATGAGGAAGTAGAGCGACGAGTCGCGGGCGATGTCCGATCCTCCACCGAGCCAGTAAGGCAGCGGATCATGGATGCCGACGCCGATGAGGCACATGAAAATGCTGAGCACGCCACCGAAAACAAGTGCATGGCGGAACACCTGACGCGCCTTGAAGAAGTCGCGCGCACCGATGAAGTGGGCCACCTGCACCGAAAATCCGGTCGACAACGCCGCCATCACCGCCCCCATCAGCCATGTTGTCGTTTCGATAAGACCGATACTCGCCGAAGCCTCCGCACCCAAATGCCCCACCATCGAGGCATCGATGAAGAACATCAACACATTCGTTATCTGCGCCAGAATGGACGGAATACTCAGGCTGATGATCAGCGTGAGCTTCTCACGGCCTGTCATCGCGATTCCCTCACGAATGTTGCTCAATAATGTTTCGCTTCTTTTACTGCCCAGCATATAGTCCTTTATCAATGATGCAAAGTTACGCATTTTCCTCCAAATATTCTTCTTCCAATAGGAATATGACACAAAAAGTTGGCCCCCAAGCCATCCAAACCAGATTCGGAAACAAGGTGCAGGGAAGCACAATACACGCGGCTGCCGACGGCAAAGGAGAGCAGAAGGGCGTGTGCAGGATAGCTGGACGACGCGCGGAGGATAGCTCCATGCCATGTGCAGGATAGCTGCACGCCGCTTGGATGATTCCTCCAAGCCACACAAAGACCTGTCGCAGGCAAACCTCATGCTGCGGCCTTCATGACCGGAAAGTGCAGAGAGACAAAAAAAGAGGTGACCCTTTTCACGGGATTCACCTCTTCCAAATATCACTTTTAAACCTTTTACTATGAGTTGGTGGTCACTTAACGCTTATCGATAGAGTTGTCCACCATATCGCTCAGCACCGCTGAAGCTGCAAAGAGCACACAAAAAACTATAAAATTCATCTTTTTAGCCTTTCTTATATGGTTACTACATCAAATCCTCCTTCGTGATGACCCTGCCTCACGGCGGGTCATTTTCGTCTGCATTCTTTACCTTGCTAATACCTAAATGTTTGCCTATTGAGATCTTAACCTATTGAGCTGTCGTCCTGAATCTTTATTACCTTATCAACTAATATTGTCTCCTGAGCAATCTTATTATACCTTACTAATACCTTCCTGTTGCAATCTTATTTACCTAAACTTCAAACCTATTTGTCCTGAAACATTCAATCTTATACTTAAACCAATAACCTTTTCTTGTTCGAATTGCAATGCAAAGATACGATTGTTTGCGAACACAAGCAAAACTTTGACCCTCCTTTTTGCATAGAAATACGGGTTTCTTGACTTAAATCAACGTTTTGTGCGCGAGCACAATGGTATTTTTGCGGATTGGAGGGGTGGCGGGGTGAGGGATGAGAGGTGTTGTGATGAGGGATGAAGAGATGAAGAGATGAAGAATATGCCTGATGAGGGGATGGAGAAGAGGAGGAAGATCATCGATGGAATGCTGGGGCGGGCCTTGTGGCCGTCCGTAACAGCACGCACATTCACCAAAGGACGACACCCGATCCGTAGGAGCAGATCGAAACGAGGATATGGTACGGATGGCACGTTGCTTGCGGGCGGATACACAGATCCGCCCCTACGATGAAAAAAAATGGATGCGCGCGCCCGGATCGGGATAAGAAACGCGGAAAGCCGCAGGTACGGACGCCAATGTGCATCCATGCCTGCGGCTTTCATGAATGAAAATGCGCTGTTTGACAGCAGACTGCTACTCGTAGACCCAATGACCCTTTCCGGCCCGCGTGGAGGATGTCTGCGTGCCGGCTCGGTAATAGGCTACGAGTTGGATATCGAACACGAGGGTCGAGTAAGCGGGTATCGACGAGTTTGAGGTCGTCGCTCCATAGCCGAGCGCATAGGGAATATAAACCAGCCATCGGTCTCCGATGCGCATCTGTTGAAGGGCTGTCGAGAACCCGTCAACCACCCCTCCGACGCTCAGTGTGGTCGTCTTTGCCGTTGCCGGATTCAGTTCGTCCTTGTACGACTGATCGAAGACGTAACCTTGCGGATAGTTGGCCGAAGGCATCAGACGCCCCCTGTAGTGCACCTTCACCGAGTCGGTGTAGAGCGGGGAACCCGATCCTGTGCCTGCCTGGAGCACCTGCACGACGATGTGGTTTTCAGCTTTGGTAGCTGCCGCATCATCCAATGACCAGTTCTTGTAGATTTTCCAGCTGGCATCTCCGCTGCTGATCCTCTGTTGGGCAGCGGTATACAGACGCTGGAAGTAGGTGTCATTGCGCGACTGCCAGTCACTGAATTCACCCTCCTCGCCGGTGGTCTCGCTGCACGAGACGAGCATGGCCATGGCCAGAACGGCGAGCAACGGCGCCGCAGCAACGTTGCACCAGCGCAGGAATCCGCAGCGTGCGTGCCCGTTAGTTTGATTCTTCTTATTCATTATAGCATTGTTGTTTGACGGCCCAAGCCCTGTCCTGCCCGGTCTGCCGATGCAGGATGGTGCGTTCAGAACTGTGCGATCTCGCGGCCGAGTTTCTTCAATAGCGTCGTAATACTTACCCTCTCCTCGATGATGGAACGCAGGTTGTCGATGTCGACACGCTCCTGCTGCATCGTGTCACGGTAGCGCAGTGTCACCTTATGATCGTTGGGCGTGTCGTGATCGACCGTTACGCAGAACGGCGTACCGATGGCATCCTGTCGACGATAACGCTTTCCGATGGAGTCTTTGGGATCTCCGTAATGGGTATTGAAATGGAATTTGAGTTCGTTGACAATACTTTCGGCGATCTCGGGCAGCCCGTCCTTGCGGTCAAGTGGGAACACGGCGCACTTCACAGGCGCCAAGGCTTCGGGCAGGCGCAGCACGACACGGCTCTCTCCGTTGTCAAGCTGCTCCTCGGTATAGGCGTGGCACATGACCGAGAGGAACATGCGGTCTACGCCGATCGAGGTCTCCACGTCATACGGCGTGTAGCTTTGCTCGGTCTCGGGATCAAAGTAGCGGATGCTGCGACCGCTGTATTTCTCGTGCTGAGAGAGGTCGAAGTCGGTGCGGGAGTGTATGCCTTCGACTTCTTTGAAGCCAAAGGGCATGCGGAACTCGATATCCGTGGCTGCGTTGGCATAGTGAGCCAGCTTCTCGTGATCGTGGAAACGGTAGTTCTCATTGCCCATTCCGAGGGCTTCATGCCATGCAAGGCGA
>ONHE01000159.1 GCA_900317545.1 uncultured Prevotella sp.
ATGCAGCGGCGGGCCTTTTGTCCCTTTGGGCAGACAACTCGAAACACGCCTCGTTACCAATTGATAATCAACGGGTTGGCAAAGCATAGCTCCGGGCGGTCGAAAGCATAGCTCCGGGCGGCCGAAAGCATAGCTCTTGGCGGCCGAAAGCATAGCTCCGCGCAGCGAAGAGCCATGATCCGCTGAAAAGGGAGGTGACGGAAGGGGCAAAAAGGGGTGACGGAAGGCACGGACAATGGCCTTCTGTAGAACGCCTGACTGATGCCGACAGGATAAAGAGAGGGAATATTCTTTACGAACAAACGCCACAGACGGACCAACCAGCAGTGGCACATGCGACCGAGACAAGCCGAAGACCGTGCAGGCAATGGCCACACGCGGGAGGACCGGCAGGCGCGGGAGGAACGGCGGGAGGGGACGTAAACAACTTATTTTTAAGGCAAACGAACGTTATATCGCAACTTTTTATTAATTTTGCAACGATGTAATCACACGGCCTGCAGCCTTCTGTCAGGCCGACCAATCATTCATATAACAATGGAATACAATTTCAGAGAGATCGAGAAAAGATGGCAGCAGAACTGGGCCAGGATGAAGACCTACAAGGTGGGCGAGGACAATGCCCGGCCAAAGTATTACGTACTCAACATGTTCCCCTACCCCTCGGGAGCCGGACTGCATGTGGGCCATCCGCTCGGTTACATCGCCAGCGACATCTATGCGAGATATAAGCGCCTCAGGGGATTCAACGTTCTGAACCCCATGGGATATGATGCCTACGGCCTCCCGGCTGAACAGTATGCCATACAGACGGGTCAGCATCCCGCTGTCACGACCGAACAGAACATCAGCCACTATCGGGAGCAGTTGGACAAGATAGGCTTCTCGTTCGACTGGGACCGTGAGGTGCGCACCTGCGATCCTCATTACTACAAGTGGACCCAATGGGCTTTCGAGCGCATGTTCAACAGCTACTATGACAACAGGCTGCAGCAGGCGCGCCCGATCGACGAGCTCGTGCGGCACCTGAACGACGAGGGCACCCTCGATCTGGACGTGGCGCAGACCGAGGAGCTGACGATCTCGGCCAGCAACTGGCTGAGCATGAACGAGGAGGAACAGCAGCAGATGCTGATGAACTATCGCATCGCCTACCTGGGAGAGACGATGGTCAACTGGTGCGCAGGCCTCGGAACGGTGCTGGCCAATGACGAAGTGGTCGACGGAGTCAGCGTCCGCGGCGGCTATCCGGTCGTCCAGAAGAAGATGCGCCAGTGGTGTCTGCGCACCTCGGCCTATGCACAGCGGCTGCTCGACGGGCTCGACACGATCGACTGGACCGAATCCCTGAAGGAGACACAGCGCAACTGGATCGGACGGTCGGAAGGTGCGGAGGTCGAATTCCACGTGAAAGACAGCGACATCCGGTTCACCATCTTCACCACGAGGGCCGATACGATGTTCGGAGTGACGTTCATGGTGCTCGCCCCCGAGAGTGAGTACGTGGATCAGGTGACCACTCCGGAGCAGCGGCAAGCCGTCGACGAATATGTCGCCTACGTGAAGAAGCGCACCGAGCTCGACCGCATCAGCGACCGCAAGGTGACCGGCGTCTTCACCGGAAGCTATGCCGTCAACCCCTTCACCAATGAGGCCATCCCCATCTGGGTATCAGAATACGTGCTCGCAGGCTACGGCACCGGCGCCATCATGGCCGTCCCGGCCCACGATTCGCGCGACTACGCCTTCGCGAAGCATTTCAATCTGCCGATCATACCGCTCATCGAGGGTGCCGACGTGAGCGAGGAGAGCTACGATGCAAAGGAAGGAGTGGTCTGCAACAGTCCCGTAGCGGGCAAGCAGACGGAGTTTTCGCTCAACGGACTGACCGTCAGGGAAGCCATCGAGGCCACCAAGCGCTACGTCGCCGAGAAAGGCATCGGACGCGTGAAGGTCAACTATCGCCTGCGCGACGCCATCTTCTCACGCCAGCGCTACTGGGGTGAGCCGTTCCCGGTCTACTACAAAGGCTCGATGCCCTATATGATCCCCGAGGAGTATCTGCCCCTCGAACTGCCCGAGATCGACAAGTATGAGCCCACCGAGACGGGCGAACCGCCGCTCGGAAGAGCACGCCGCTGGGCCTGGGACACCGTCAGTCACACCGTCGTCGACAAGGACCGGATAGACGGGGTGACCGTTTTCCCGATCGAACTCAACACGATGCCGGGCTTCGCAGGATCAAGCGCCTACTACCTGCGCTACATGGACCCGCACGATGACGAGGCTCTCGTGGCACCCGACGTGAACGCCTACTGGCAGAACGTGGATCTCTACGTCGGCGGAACGGAGCACGCCACGGGCCACTTGATCTACAGCCGCTTCTGGAACAAGTTCCTCCACGACATCGGCGTGTCATGCACCGAGGAGCCCTTCCACAAGCTCATCAACCAGGGCATGATACAGGGCCGGTCCAATTTCGTCTATCGCGTCAACAGCGACGACCATGACAAAGCCCCGCTCTTCGTCTCGCTCGGACTCAAGGATCAGTATGACGTCACCCCCATCCATGTCGATGTCAACATCGTCCATGCCGATGTGCTCGACGTGGAAGCCTTCAAGGCCTGGCGCCCCGAATACGCCAACGCCGAGTTCCTGCTCGAGGACGGACGCTATCTCTGCGGCTGGGCAGTGGAGAAAATGTCAAAGTCGATGTTCAACGTTGTCAATCCCGACATGATTGTCGACCGATACGGTGCCGACACTCTGCGCCTCTACGAGATGTTCCTCGGGCCTGTGGAGCAGAGCAAGCCGTGGGATACCAACGGCATCGACGGCTGCCACCGCTTCCTCAGAAAGTTCTGGAACCTCTATTATGACAACCGCAGCGATGCCTTCCTGCCTGATGACGGAGAGCCCACGGCCGCTGCGCTCAAGAGTGTGCACAAACTCATCAGGAAGACAACGGAGGACATCGAGAAGTTCTCCTATAATACGGCCATCAGTGCCTTCATGATCTGCGTCAACGAATTGGGACAGCAGCAGTGCCACAACCGAGATCTGCTCACCACGCTCGTCATCCTCATCGCCCCCTTCGCACCCCACATCGCCGAGGAACTCTGGCATGAACTCGGGCAGCAGGGCAGCGTCTGCGACGCCGAATGGCCCCGATGGAACGAAGACTATCTCAAGGAAGACACCATGCAGATGACCGTCAGCTTCAACGGAAAGGCCCGATTCCAGATCGACCTGCCCGCCGATGCCGCCAAGGAAGACATCGAGCAGGCCGCGCTGGCCGACTCCCGCAGCGCCAGATACATCGAAGGGCGGCAGATCATGAAAGTGATCGTCGTCCCAAAGCGCATCGTCAACATCGTCTGCAAATGATTCACACACCGCGGCATGGGGTCTCCGGATCCCGTGCCACCTTATTTTACCTTAATCTATGACCATCGATCATCAACTTATCCGCAGCGAGGCCAAGGACTATATCTTCTCTACCCTCGGACTGATGCTCTACGCAGCCGCATTCACCATCTTCCTCCTCCCCTACGAGATCGTGACGGGAGGTGTGATGGGTATGTCGTCCATCATCTTCTATGCCACTGGCTTCCGAATCGAAAACAGCTACATGATCATCAATATATGCCTCCTGATCGTGGGCCTAAAGATACTCGGATTCAAGTTTCTGATGAAGACCATCTACGCCATCGTGGCCCTCTACTTCATGATCAAGTTTGCCCAGGACCTCATGCCCGTCGACTCCGAAGGCCACTTCATCAAGATCCTCGGCGAGGGGCAGGAGTTTATGTCGCTCATCGTAGGGTGCTGTCTGACCGGCACAGCGCTCGCCATCGTCTTCCTCAACAACAGCAGCACGGGCGGAACGGATATCATCGCATGGTGCGTCAACAAGTACCGCGATGTCTCCTTGGGCCAAGTGCTCATGATGGTTGACGTGATGATCATCAGCAGCTCACTGCTCTTCCCCCAGTTCGGCGACATGCTGCAACGCGTTTATAAAGTGGTTTTCGGTCTGAGCACGATGATCGTCGAGTGCTTCATGATCGACCACGTCATGAATCTTCGCCGTCAGTCGGTCCAATTCCTTATCTTCTCCAGCAAGTATGCATTGATCTCCGAGGCCATAACCAAGGAAACAGACCACAGTGTGACGCTCCTCGACGGCGAAGGATGGTACACCGGCAATGAGATGAAGGTCGTATGTCTGCTGGCCAAAAAGTCGGAGAGCGCCGCCATCTTCAGGCTCATCAAGATCATAGACCCCAACGCTTTCGTCAGCCAGAGCGCCGTCATCGGCGTCTTCGGAGAAGGTTTCGACCGGATAAAGGTAAGCGTTCCCAAAAAGAAAAGCATGGAACTCATCTCCGAGAACGAGCATCTGGCACGCGAACGGAGGATGAAAAGAAAAATGGAACTGAGCATGGGGCAGAACCAAAACAATCAGGAACAATGAAAATCATATTCGCCACCAACAACCATAACAAACTTCAGGAAATCCGGGAAATACTCGGACCGGCGTTCGAAATCGTCTCGCTCGCCGACATCGGATGCCATGACGACATTCCGGAGACGGGCGAAACGCTCGAGGAAAACGCCCTCCAGAAGGTCAACTACATTTTTGAGCGTTACCACATCGCATGCTTTGCCGACGACACAGGGCTTGAGGTCGAAGCCCTCAACGGCGAACCGGGCGTCCACAGCGCACGCTACGCCGAAGGCACCGACCACGACAGCGAAGCCAACATGCGCAAGCTGCTCCTCCGGCTGCAAGACTCCGACAACCGCCATGCACGCTTCCGCACCGTCATCGCCCTCCGTGAGCACGACGGAAAGACCACCCTCTTTGAAGGCGAAGTGGCCGGACGCATCGCCCGCGAGAAGACAGGGACAGCCGGATTCGGCTATGATCCCATCTTCATACCGGAAGACTACAGCCAGAGCTTCGCTGAAATGGGCGAGACGGAGAAGAACAAGATCTCCCACAGAGCACGCGCCGTCAGGCGGCTCGCCGACTATCTGATCAGGCTAAAAACATAACGTATGAAACACATCGTATCGATATTCTTCCTGCTCATGGCATGGACGGCCGCGCCGCAGGCACACGCCGTCATCGGCACATGGAAGGCCTACATGGCCTATAGTGACATTACAGAAGTGGCGAAAGGCGGCTCCATGCTCTACGTACTGGCCTCGAAGAATCTCTATACGTACAATCTCGCCGACCAGGAAGTGAGGACTTTCGACAAGGCCAACGGCCTGAGCGACTGCTCCATCGCACACATCGCATGGTCAGACGCAGCCTCCCGCCTTGTCATTGTCTACGACAACACGAACATCGACATCATGACGGCAGACGGACAGGTCACCAATCTGAGCGACTACTACAGCAAGTTGCTCAACCAGGACAAGACGGTCTACAGCATAGACATCAACGGCGCCGACGCCTATCTTGCCACGGGCTTCGGACTCGTGAAACTTCAGCTGCGCCGAATGGAGATCTCCGACACCTACGACCTCGGATTCAAGGTCGACTACAGCTACATCGCGGACGGACGGATCTATGCCGCCAGCCCGGAAAAAGGACTCTTCAGCGCACCTCTGACGGCCAATCTGGCCGACCCGAAGACATGGACGCGCACAGGCGGATACGTGGCGCGCACCAGCCAGACCGATCCCGAACTGCTCGCACAGGCACGCAACGCCAGTCCCGGAGGTCCCCGCTACAACCACTTCGGCTATCTCAAGTTCTATCAAGGCGCGCTCTATTCCTGCGGCGGAGGATGGGGGCTCTACGACCAGAATAGGCCCGGAACGATACAAATATACAAGAACCGGCAGTGGCAGATCTATGAAGCGGAAGACATTCCTGCCAAGACCGGTCATTCCTATGCGGACATCAAGATCCTCGACATTGATCCTACGGATCCCGGACATGTATTCGCAGCAGGTCGGACAGGACTTTATGAGTTCTACAACGGTACCTTCATCAAGGCCTACAGCTATGACAACAGCGACGGACTGCTGCAGGTCGCCAGCACCGTAACCGACAAGACCAACAAGGATTACGTCATTGTCAGTGCTCTGAACTTCGATCCAGCAGGCAACCTATGGCTGTTCAACAGCATCAGCCCGACCACTTCGCTCATCCAACTGACCAAAGACGGCAAATGGATCAACCACCACGACAGCGAGCTGATGCATTCTTTATCCAACTCGCTTGAGAACGTTGTGTCCATGACTTTTGACTCCCGGGGGTTGCTCTGGTTCTGTAACTACCATTGGAACACACCGGCTCTCATATCCTATGATCCCTCCACGGACAAGCTGAACAGGTATACGTCGTTCGTAAACGATGACGGGACGCAACTGAACCTTTCCATTGATGGAGGCATAACAAGCATCTGTGAAGACCTGAACAATGATCTATGGATTGGAACCACGATCGGACCCTTTCGCTTTGACAAAGAGCGGATCGCTGACAGCAATCCTGTCTTGACGCAAGTAAAGGTCCCCCGCAACGATGGAACAAACCTGGCTGACTACCTCTTGTCCGGTGTCAGCGTCTCGTGTATGGCCATCGATGCTGCCGGACGCAAGTGGATTGGCACCAACAGCAATGGCGTCTATCTCATCAGTGCCGACAATATGACCCAGATTCACCACTTCCTGTCAGCAGACAGCCCTCTGCTCTCCGACAATATCGAAAGCATTGCCATAGACAAAAGCACAGGGGAGGTGTTCTTCGGGACGGATCAGGGTCTGTGTTCCTACATGAGTGACGCTTCGGAAGACTTTGAGACGATGACCAAGGACAACGTTTGGGCCTATCCGAATCCAGTCAGACCCGAATACACTGGGCTCATCACGATCAGAGGTCTGTCGCTTGACGCTGATGTGAAGATCGTGACAAGCAACGGCGTGCTGGTGAAAGAAGGCCGCAGCAACGGCGGAACATTCACCTGGGACGGCCTTGATCTGAAAGGCAGGCGCGTGGCTTCGGGCGTCTATATGGTTCAAACGGCTACGGCGGAAGGCAAGAAAGGAACTGTATGCAAGATCGCCATCGTCCGCTGAAGGATGTCTCCCTCCTGACCGGCGGCATCATCGGGCTGTTCATCCTTCTGCAATTGGCTCTTCTGATCCTATTCGGTTACACGCCCTATCCTGACAGCAACGACTTCATCGGATTGGCTGCGGACGCTGTGAAGTATGGAGAACCTTACCCGGTAGCGTCCAAACTGCAGGAGCTGCCCTTTATTTGGAATGTCGGAGCCATCAACTTCGTAGCGCTCTCCCTGAAGCTGTTCCAATCGGTGAAGCCGCTTCTGGTTCTTTATGCCATGATGAAAGGCGCCTCTGCAGCTCTCCTTTACGCGATCACAAACACGCTTTACGGGAGACGGCCGGCCCTTTTCGCCCTTCTCCTGTTTGTGCTCTATCCGGCCAACTACGGTGAAGCGACATGCGTGCAAAGCGAGTTACCATTCGTCTTTTTCTGCCTTTCAGCCGTCTGGTTGACCGTGAAAGGCCACGCATTCGCGGGCGGAGTCACGCTGGCTCTTGCCAACTGGATCCGCCCGATGGGTCTTGTCTTTCTCCTGTCGCTATGTATTTTTCTGCTCATCCGTGACCGCCGCCGCATCGGCATCATCATTGCGGGCTATGCACTTGCCGTTGCTGTGATCGGCGGAGCATCGTGGCTTCGCACCGGGCGGTTCATCTACGAAGCCAAGACAGGATGGATGGCCCTGCTGCAATATTCTATCGACAACAGCAAAGACACGCCCGATACATGGATCAAGACCGATCCAGGATGGGATGCGGTGCAACGCGACTCGGCCTGGCGGTCACAATGCGTTCGCTGGATCATCAGTCATCCAGCTGAATATGCAGGTCAGATGCCCCGAAAACTGATCAACACCTATGTCTCCGACAATGTTAATCTCTGCGCATTCCTGCCCAACAAGTCAGAGAGGACCTATCTCTACGAAGAGCTCAGCATGCACAGGCTCATGCGTGACTTCCCTTCCTACAGCACCGTCCAAGTCCTCACATTGTTCAATCTGGCCTATTACTATAGCCTGCTGCTGCTCTTTGCCGTCGCTGCCTTCATGCTGATCTGGAGGAAGAAAGACGCAATCTGCGTCCTTCCCCTGTCCGTTGTTGTCATCGGCACATTGGTCCTGATGTTCTTCGGCCATGGTGAGGCACGCTTCCATGCGCCTTTCATGCCCTTCATCATCATGCTCTGCGGTGTCTTCCTGGCTCTTCAAACCTCCGAAAGATGGAAAGAAAGACTTGGATAGACCTGCTGCGGGGTATCTGTATGATGGCTATCTTGCTGGATCATACGGAAATTTACTACACCGGAACGAACCTGATCCCCTACGAGTTCTATGTGGTGAACGCGCTGACCCTTTTCTTTTTCCTCTCCGGCTATCTGTTCCATCGGCCAGACGGATTCGCTCTGCGCCACAAACTCTTATCCATCCTGCGGGGCATCTTCATGCCTTACTTCATCTTCACGACCGTTATCGCGCTTCCAAAAGCCCTTGCGCACGGACAGGACCTTGACCTTGGCACGCTCGCAGCAGGCATTCTCACCGGCCAGGCATCATGGTTCGTGGCCGCACTTGGCGTTGCGGAGCTACTGTTTGCCGCCTTTCTCCATCTCACCCATGGCCGGCAGCTGCCGCTTCTGCTGCTTTCGGCCGGTGCATTTCTCGTCTCCGCCCTTCTCCCGTCAGGGCTCCAGCCCTGGTATTGGCAAGCTGACAATGCGCTGCAGGCCATGCTCTTTCTCTGCGCAGGATATCTCTACCACCGGCACGAGACCGTGTTCGAGCGTATAGACAGCTTTCCGTGGACCGTATTGCTCGCCATCACGCTGATCCTACTCAAGTTCTATGAGTGGGACGGGCATCTGACGCTCATGTTATGGCCCATCCGTGTGACCTCCTATCCGGTGTTCCTGGCCGACTTTGCGCTGTCTGCAATGTTGCTGCCGGCCATCTGCAAGCGCTGCCCTCCATGCCGGATGATCCAATGGACGGGTGCCCACAGCATCGTCTATTATTTCTTCTGCGGTGCCGCCCCACTCCTCGTCGCCCGCCTCATGAACCTTTCGGGCTTCCCCTATACCGGTCAATACGTGTCCGTCATCATCGCCTTTGCCATGGTCTATGCGCTCACCACTGCCGCCGCCTGGCTGATCTATCGCTACATCCCTGCCGTTACGGGACGAAAATAATGATCTAATCTTTTATTGAAAATTTGATTATTAAGATTTTAATAATTATATTTGCAATAAAAAGAAGACAACTATGGCGTTTCCAAACATCAACAATCCCTTTGTCATAGGGCACTACGTAGGCGACGAATACTTCTGCGACCGCATCGACGAGACGCAATTCCTGATCAAACAGGTCGAAAACGGGCGCAACGTAGCACTCATTTCGCCCCGCCGCATGGGCAAGTCGGACCTCATCCACCACCTTTTCAGCCAGCCGGAGATAGCCAGTCGTTACCACACCATCTTCATCGACATCTACGCCACGACATCGCTCGAAGAGATGATCTATCTCTTCGGCAAGTCCATCTTCGAAGAGTTGAAATCGCAGAGACAATCGCTCATCGACCGGTTCTTCCAGATCATCAAGTCGCTGCGCATCGGATTCAAGCTCGATGTCAAGTCCGGCGACCCCTCATTGCAGCTCAGTCTCGGTGACATCCAGGAGCCTGAGACAACCCTGCGAGAGATCTTCGAATATCTCGGACAGGCCGACCGCCCCTGCTTAGTGGCCGTTGACGAATTCCAACAGATCAGCACCTATAGCCGCACCAACACCGAGTCGCTCCTCCGCACCTACATCCAGCAATGCCCGAACGCCACGTTCATCTTCGCCGGAAGCAAGCACGACATGATGAGCAACATGTTCCATTCGCCCGCGAAACCGTTCTATCAGAGTGCCGTCACCATGGGATTGGAGCCGATCCCGCTGCCGGAGTACCAGCGATTCGTGCTCCGTCAGTTCGGCAAAGGCGGCAAACAGATCGTGCCGGATGTCATCAGCACCGTCTACGCCGACTACGAAGGCAGCACCTGGTTCCTGCAGATCATGATGAATGAGCTGTATGCCCTGACCCCCGTGGGCGGCACCTGCACCGCCCACAGCCTGACGACGGCGCGCCAGAACATTATCTTCTCGCAGCAGATCAGCTATCGCGAGCTGCTGAGCAACCTGTCTCAGAAGCAGAAACAGGTGCTCCAGGCCATCGCCAAAGAAGGCGTCGCCACCGGCATCACCTCTGCGGCGTTCATCCAGAAGCACAGCCTTCCCTCGGCCAGTTCGGTCCAGTCGGCCGTCCGCACCCTGCTTGAGCGCGACATACTCACGGTCAACGACAATCGTTACCGTATCTATAACTACTTCTTCTCCGATTGGCTCCGCCTTACATATTAATAAGGTATAGTGCCCGCAAGCGGCATAAGGTCCGCCATGAAGGTATTCTTCTACGCTCGTAGTGGATATTAGCGACCTTATGGTCGGTCACACTGATCCGCCCATAAGGCATCAATAAATACTACGGATGTGCATGATGCTCATCCGCTGTCATCCCTCTTTCCATCGGAAAGACCGCA
>ONHE01000023.1 GCA_900317545.1 uncultured Prevotella sp.
GCGGATTCATCGAGGCGTGGTGGAAGCGATGCGTGCAGGGCAAGGATGAGTTCGCCGCTTACGAGCACAACTTCTACAAGTGAAAAAACTGATTTGTAAGTCTTTGAAAATCAGACGATTCGCCAAGCCCGCGCAGAGCTATGCTTTCGAGCCTCAAAAACTATGCTCTGGGCCGTCCATATGATAGCTCCGGGCGGCCCGGAGCATAGCTCTGCGCAAACGGCACCTATCATCCGACCAAACCGCATGATTTTTTCCCCCCTGGCATACCATTTCTACGGAATGCAGAGGCGAGTCTTTTGCCCGTCCGCAAGAGGCGAACTATCCATGCCAAATCCCCCACTCTCCCCTTGCGGGCGGATACGCTGATCCGCCCCTACGCCAGCCTTGGGAATAACGGCCCGTCCTTGTGGCAATTTGCGGACAAATGTTTCGCACATTCCGCAGAATTGATTATCTTTGCACGAAAAGCAGACGGGCACACGCCGCCCGACTGTGGCTGACACGCAAGACAAACAAGATGAACGGGCAGAACGAAAAGGATCAACCAAGGAGAAATGCCATCAATCACTGGTCAGAGGCCGACAGGCCACGCGAAAAGATGGAACGTTTGGGAGCCTCAGCGCTCTCCGATGCCGAGCTGCTGGCCATTCTCATCGGTTCAGGATCGGAAGGCGAGAGTGCCGTAGATCTGATGAAGCGGCTCCTTATCGACTGCAACAACAACCTGAACACATTGGGCAAGCGAAGCATCCGCGAGCTGGAGCGCTACCGTGGCATCGGTCCCGCCAAAGCGATCACCATCCTTGCCGCCTGCGAATTGGGCAAACGGAGACAGGCCACCCCGCCCGAGGAGAAAC
Source organism: uncultured Prevotella sp. (assembly GCA_900317545.1). Taxonomy (GTDB): domain Bacteria; phylum Bacteroidota; class Bacteroidia; order Bacteroidales; family Bacteroidaceae; genus Prevotella. The sequence goes on from ONHE01000023.1 coordinate 861, forward strand.
CCGACTTGAGCTCCGCCGCCGCCATCTACGCATACATGCACCCGCGGATGCAGGATCTCAACGTCGAGGAAGCATGGATACTGCTGCTCAACAACAGATTCCGACTCATCCGGGACGTGCGCATCAGCAGCGGTGGAATCAGCGAGACGGCCGTCGACCTGCGCATCATCCTCAAGGAAGCACTGCTCTCCGAGGCCACCGTCGTCGCGCTATGCCACAACCATCCGAGCAACAACACGCAGCCGAGCCGCATCGACGACCAGCTCACGGAGCGCGTGCGCAAGGCTTGCGACATCATGCGTATCCACTTCCTTGATCATCTGATCATCACCGACGGCAGCTATTACAGCTACCGGGAACAGGGGAGGATCTGAAAAGACGATGACTGAAAACTGACATACACAATGACTGACCATCACTACCGCATCCTCGTCGTGGACGACGAACCGGATATCTGCGAAATACTCCAGTTCAATCTCGAGACCGAAGGCTACGAAGCCGAGACCGCCCGATCAGCTGAGGAGGCCTTGGAGCGCGGCGTTGCCACCTTCGATCTCATCCTGCTCGACGTCATGATGGGCGGCATGTCGGGCTTTGCCATGGCCAAAAGGCTCAAGACAAATGACACGACGAAAGACATCCCCATCATTTTCCTCACCGCGCGTGACACCGAAAACGACACCATCACGGGCTTCAACATCGGCGCCGACGACTATATCGCCAAGCCGTTCTCCATCCGGGAGGTCATGATGCGCGTCAGGGCCGTCCTCAACAGGACTGCTGACAGCGCACCGGCACGATCGAGCAGCATAGGCTTCCGCGGCCTCCGGATCAACCTCGACAGCAAGACGGTCACCGTGGACGGACAGCAAGTGCCCTTCACCAAGACCGAGTTCGAGATCCTCCGGCTCATGCTCGAAGAGCAGGGACGCGTCTTCTCGCGGCAGGATTTCATCGAACGCGTATGGCCGCGTGACGTTTTCGTCCTCGAACATACGGTCGATGTCAACATCACTCGCGTGCGCAAGAAGATCGGCCCCTATGCCAAGCACGTCGCCACCCGCATCGGCTTCGGCTACTACTTCAACGCCTGACGCTCAGGCAACATCCCTCCGGACCATCCATACACCCTATCCAAAGATCATGCAGAAAAACAGTTTCAGAGACAAGCTTTATCTAAGCGTGCTCGGCATCTTTCTCATCTTCGCCGCAGCTTTTATCTTCTTCCAGCGCTCAAGGGAGAAACAGTTTAAGGTCGAGACGCTCGAACTGAAACTGCAGGACTTCAACCACTATCTGACCGAGCTCCTTCCGCCCGACAGTATCGATAAGGCAAGGCTCGAAGACTTTATCCGCCGCCACGCCACCCCAAACATGCGCATCACCCTCATCAGGCCCGACGGAACCGTGGTCTACGACAACAAATACAAGAATTACGCCTCCTTGCCCAACCATTCCAACAGGAAAGAAATCAGAGAAGCCTTGAAGAGAGGCGCCGCATCGACCGTCGACCGCAGGAGCAGCACACTCAACGCAGACTATTTTTATTCGGCTACCTACTTCCCAGACCGCCACATCGTCATCCGTTCGGCACTTCCCTACGACAATGAACTCACCGATTCACTCCGCACTGACCGTCACTACCTCTGGTTCGCCCTTGCTGCAATCATCGTACTGACCATTGTCCTCTACCGCTTCTCAAACAGATTGGGCGAGAACATCAACAAACTCAACATCTTTGCCACGCGTGCCAGCCACAACGAAAGCCTCGAAACCGAAGACCTCGCCGTGTTTCCCGACGACGAACTCGGTGAGATCGCCGAACGCATCATCAAGCTCTACAAGCAGCTCCAGACAACCCGACAGGAGCAAGACCGACTCAAACGCGAGCTCACGCAGAACATCTCCCACGAGCTCAAGACACCCGTAGCCTCCATACAAGGCTATATCGAGACCATACTCAGCAACCCCCAGATCAGCGAAGACACCAAGCACCAGTTCCTCGAGAACTGTTACGCACAGACAAAGCGCCTCTCCGCCCTGCTCCTTGACATCTCCACGCTCAACCGCATGGATCATGCGCCCGAACCGGCTGCCAAGGAAATGATTGACATCAACAAGCTCACGGCCGACATCCTCGCCCAGACGGCACTCCAACTCCAGCAGCACGCCATGACCTTCCGCAACCTCCTGCCCGAAGGCATACGTGTGGAAGGAGACAGAAGCCTCATCTACAGCATCTTCCGAAACCTCACCGACAATGCCATCGCCTATGCCGGGGAAGGCACGACCGTCACGCTCGGCGCCACCAAAGACAAGAACCACTGGCACTTCACTTTCATGGACAACGGCGTAGGCGTGGGAAATGAGCATCTCGCACGCCTCTTCGAGCGGTTTTACAGGGTTGACAAGGGACGCAGTCGGAAACTCGGAGGAACCGGCTTAGGACTCGCCATCGTAAAAAACGCCGTGCTCAAGCACGGCGGAACAATATCAGTCAGAAACAACGAAGGCGGCGGACTGCGGTTCGACTTCAGCCTCAAGGCCTGACCGAACCGCCCCACTCGCTATTCCATAAACTTCTTCGAAGCGCGCAGCAGATGCCGCATCGCACTCAGAAGCTGCTGACTTTCCTGCAGCAGATTCAGGTAAACGACAGACACTTGGAACTCTCCCGTGCCGTCCGCACGTTGTATCCGGTCAATGTGGCGCTTACGTACGACGGACAGATCATCCTTCAGTCGGTCGGCCTCAGCCATCGTCTCCCTGTAATTCTCATAACGTCCGGTCGAGATAACATCGGCACATGTCTTCAGCAGATCATTCACCTTGTGACGGATGCCGCTGTATTCCTCGACGAAAGTCGGCGGTTCCGGATTGAAGTTATTCTCCACATGCTCCTTGATGGGCTCCAACATGCGGCGCAGACAATAGATGATTTGCTGGTTGCTGTTGGCCCCGAGGTGGAACCAAGTGTTGCGTTCGAGCGCGACATCAGGCGGACAACGCTTCAGCACAAGCATCTCCTGGCGACGGTATTTTTTCAGTTCGGCGGTTTCTTCCTTCAGCTCCCGGTTACACCGACGCAGTTCCTTCACCCTGTCTTTCTCAAATCCGTCGACGATGCGGTTGAACTCTTCCAAGGCAAAACGGCACACATAAGCCTGTGTCCGGGTCACCTGCCGCTGCAACATGTCCCAAACGAGATCGGGATCATGCGTACGCATCATCAGCTGGAAGGCAGTGCCGCGGGTGTTCTCGGCTGATTTCCTGTTGTATTGACGCTGAGATCGGATGAGCATATAGACCACTAAGACCATGAAGAGGACCTTCATCGCCATGCCGCCGAAATACATCACGCAACAGACAAGGGCCGCGGCGATGAACGCCACACCTGCCGTGACAAACCAACCACCAATCACCGACATCACCCCAGTTACGCGGAAGACGGCGCTCTCGCGGCCCCAGGCACGGTCGGCAAGGCTGGATCCCATGGCCACCATGAAGGTCACGTAGGTCGTGGACAACGGTAAGTGATAGTTGGTACCGATGGTTATAAGCATCGAAGCAATCACGAGGTTGACAGCCGCACGCACTACGTCGAAGGCAGCCTTGTTGTCCGGCTCCGACTCCTTTCGGTCAAAGCGACGGTCCACCCATCTTAAGAAGCGGTCGGGAACGACATCCGTCACAGCCCCGTTCATGTTCTGGGCCGACCGGACCAATGCGCGGGCCGCCCGGGAGCTGCCGAACATCTCGTCGCCTTCATCTTGCCGGCTCAAGTCAACACTGGTCTTGATCACGTTCTGCGCCTTGCGCGACGTCGACATGGCAAATATCATGATCGCTCCGGCTAAAGCCAAATAGACCACTGGAGTCTTGGCGCTCTCCATGAGCGATGTCATCATGAACGAATGGGGATCGGCTCCGTTGGCGTGAGCGACAAAATCCTGGTAGGAGTCGAGGCCTGCGAGCGGCACACCGATGAAGTTCACGAGGTCGTTACCGGCAAAGGCCATGGCCAAGGCGAATGTTCCCATCAGCACGACAAAGCTGAATACGTTGACCCGAAGCAGATGGAGCACCTCCATGATGACCGTCGAGACGAGGAAAGTCCACAGGAGCAGTATCGACGTATGCTCCTTGATGTAGGCAGACACCTCTGCCGGGATGTAAGGACTCTTGCCGATTCCCTTGAGGAAAATGAAGTAGGCCAACGTCGTGAAGGCAATTCCGCCGAAGACGGCAACCGAGTATCGCAGATGCTTCTCATAGTTGAACGTGAACACGATACGCGATATCCACATCACGACGAGACCGAATACAAACGCGATGGCTACCGAGACGAAGATCGCCAGGATCACACTCAGCGCCTTATCCGTATTCAGCAGGTCGGAGAAAGCGAGCGTAGGATCGCCGAACATCTTCACGCAGGCCAGCGCGAACGTAGCGCCGAGAAGTTCGAAAACGAGCGAGACGGTCGTCGAAGTGGGCATGCCCAACGTGTTGAACATGTCGAGAATGACAACATCCGTCAACATCACAGCCAGGAAGACTGTCATCACCTCATTGAAAGAATACCGTGACGGCACCATGATCGCATGTCTCGCCACATCCATCATGCCCGATGACATCATCGCACCGAAGATCACTCCGGCCGACGCAATGACAATGATCGTCCGGAATTTGGCCACCTTGGCCCCAACGGCCGACTGAAGAAAATTGACCGCATCGTTGCTCACACCCACAAACAGGTCGAAAACGGCCAAGCAAAGCAGGAAGATCACGATGACAAGATACATTGTTTCCATTGATAACCTTATATTTGATTGATTCTAATACCAAGATTCTCGCGCCTCGGCAAGCATCATCCGGAAGCGTCATGGCGGTCCCGGGAGATGGCGGCACGGCACCGACGGCAAATCCGGACAAAGACTCCGGCTGAGGCAGCAGCCACGCTTTCACGCCGCAAATTTACCACCATCATGTTTCAAACATGTAAAACGCATGCTACAATCATATTACAGCTACCCTCCGCATCCATTTGCCCGCTCGGAGAGAAAATAATCCCACGCCTCCAATTCGGATCCCAAAAACTTGGTGGATTGGAAATATTTGGCTATATTCGCAGCACAATCGAAACGTAAAAAAGATGACACAGGAAGAAAAAACGAAAATAGAAGAGCGCATTGTCGATGTGCTCAAGACCGTCTATGACCCCGAGATCCCGGTCGACATCTGGAATCTCGGCATGATATACAAGATCGATGTGAAGCCCGACCATAGCGTGGATGTCGACATGACCTTCACGGCGCCGTCGTGTCCGGCCGCTGATTTCATCCTCGAAGATGTCCGGACCAAGATCGAAAGCGTGGAAGGCGTCACCTCATCCAACGTGAATCTCGTCTTCGAACCGGCGTGGGACCAGAGCATGATGTCTGAAGAAGCACGCGTAGAATTAGGATTCGCCTGATGCCAAACGTCTATTTTCTCTCCGATGCCCATCTGGGTTCGCTGGCCATCCAGCATCGCCGGACACATGAGCGGCGTTTAGTCAACTTCCTTGACAGCATCAAGGAAAAGGCCTCCGCCATCTACCTGCTGGGCGACATGTTCGACTTCTGGGACGAATACAAATACGTTGTGCCCAAGGGATACACACGTTTCCTCGGCAAGATCTCCGAACTGACCGACCGAGGCGTGGAGGTTCACTTCTTCACAGGCAACCATGACGTGTGGACCTACGGCTATTTGGAACAGGAATGTGGCATGATCGTCCATCGCAAACCCATCACCACCGAGATCTACGGCAAGGTTTTCTACCTCGCACATGGTGACGGACTCGGCGATCCAGACCATCAATTCAAGCTCCTCCGCAAGGTGTTCCACAACCGGACGTGCCAAATGCTCCTCAATGCGATACATCCCCGATGGGGCATGTGGTTGGGATTGACCTGGGCCAAGCACAGCAGGCTCAAGCGGGAGGGCGACAAGGAGCCTCCCTATATGGGCGAAGACAAGGAGTTCCTCGTGCGTTTCACGAAGGAATACATGAAGACGCACGACAACATTGACTTCTTCCTCTACGGCCACAGGCATATAGAGCTTGACCTGATGCTTAGCCGCAAGACCCGCATGATGATCCTCGGCGACTGGATCTGGCAGTTTACCTACGCCGTATTTGACGGTGAACACATGTTCTTAGAGCAGTATATCGAGGGCGAGAGCAAACCTTGACGGGGCGGGAAGAAGAGGAGTTGAAGTGCAGCTTCTCTCTTCTTTTCTCCTTTCTCCTCTACTCCCAAACTTCATTCTTCCTCCAATGTGATCCCCATCAGGCCGATCACGACATCATTGGAGAGTGTGCGGAGGGTCAGACTTTTCAGTTTCTTATTCGCATCGAGCGGCATGCAGAGCATCTGGGCGGCACCATCGGGGATCACATTGCCGAAGGATCCGTCGGCGTCAGCGACAGTCTGGAGGTAGCCCGAGACCTTGATCTGGCTGCTGAGCCGGCGTGAGACGATGCCGGAACCGAGGTGTATGCGATAGGGACGCAGCGGGGAGGTGTGGAAGGCGAACTCATCGACGTAGTAATCCTGCTCGATCGGGCACCAGTTGATCGGGTTCTTCAGCGGCATCACGCTTGTCGTGCCGTCCGTGTAGGTCACGGTCACAAGGCCGTTATCAATGCGGCTCTGCATGTTGTTGGTGCTTCCGGCGAGCATGAGCCACGCATGTGCCGCACGTCCACGCAACGGCACGGTGACGCTGTCGGGATAATTGTCCCACAGGGAGGTATAGACGATGTTGGGGCCTTCATGCGGCTGGATGAAGCGGATGCCGTTTACGCCGGTGTCAAACTGTCCTTCCCTTATCTTCGAACGCAGTCCGTAGTCCTCGATCGTGGCCGTCCGCTCGGGATGGCACCATTGTCCGATACCCTGCTTGGGTATCTGCAGCGTGGTGAAAGGAGGCCGGGGCGAGAGGTATTCGTTGCGGAAGATGTCATCAACGTTGCTGTTGAAGAACTTCTGCAGGCTGACCTGACGACGGCGCCCGTTCTTTTCGGGGACCGTGAGTCCCATCTTCGCCATGTAGGCGTGACTGCTGATGTCCTCGGGCTGGCGCAGGATGGGCTGGGCTGCGACCTGCTTCAACCGGGTCCGGTCAACGATGATCGTCTGCCGTTCGGCTGCCGTGCCCTCGAAATCCATGAACGATCCTTCGCCCTGCTTGGCCCTGACGACCATCCGGAGGGGCCGGGCGAAATGCTGTTCGATCTCATAGATGTCCTGCCGACCTGCGCGGCGGAAGCGGTAGGTGAGGTATGGGGTTCTGAAAGTGACGCTGTCCCAGCTTTCGGGCCATGCCGGCTTGATCACGCACCGGCCTTCCAAAGCTTCGGGAAGAACGCCGAACAGCCCGTTGACAACGGCTCTGGCCGATATGCCCACATTGTCTCCGAAGTCACGGTAGGCCTCGCTCCGCACCTTGTCATAATAGCTGATCTGCCCGAAGTTGCCAGGACTCTGCCCGAGGAACTGCCCGTCCAAGAGGTCGCTCATGAGCAGATTGAAACCCGCGTCGCTGCGTCCGGCCTCGAAATAGGCCAATGCCATGTTCATCACTTCTTCGTGGGCGACGTTGTTCGTGCTCCAGTCGTAGGGCATCCAGTCGGTCGTCGAGAGTGTGTAAAGGGGCTTGCGGATCATGTCGAAGGCCTGTCCGGCCGTGGCCTTCCGATACTTTTCGGGTATCACGAGCCGCACGGGGATATGGGGGATGGATCGGTCGACGTAGCGTGTCGACAGATCTGCCTGCTCTGGAGTGCCCACGCCGCAGTCGATGGGCGTGTAGATGCTCCACAGGGCGGCATCCTTATGGATGCGTTTCAGTCCCATATAGTCTTTGTATTCGGCCCAGTGGCCCTCGTCCTTGATCCATAAGTGGGTGTTCATGGCCTGCAGTATGGCCTCCGCCTCTCGCCGATAGGGTTCGGGATTCTCTCCGATGAGCTCCGCGATGCGTGCCGCTAAGCGGTTGCCACGGTAGTTGTAAGCCGAACTGTGGGTTACTCCGCCGCCGTTATAGTAGAGCCCATCGCTCGCCCAGATGCAGCAGTAGCCGTCGTAGAGGTGGTCACCGTCGGCATCCCAGTTGCGTTTCTCCCATTCGAGATGGCGCTTCAGCAGGGGCCACATGCGCCGCATGTAGGTCGTGTCGGCATCATACTGGAAGTGCCAGAGCAGTTCATCGACGTAGTTGAGGTTCATGTCGTAGTGGTTCATGACGTCATTCCGGTGGGGCAAGCGGCAGATGTAGCCGGTGCTGTACATGGATGTGCCCCACTTCTTTTCGGCCCGCGCCAGGTTCATGAGCGTGTCCTGGGCCGGCTGGGGGAAGCGGACGGGCACGTCGGTGACCTGACTTGCCGCATAGGCATCAAAGTGGGAGACAGCCCGGTCGCGCCAACCGAAGGCGTCAGCGAGATAAGCCGCGCGCCATCCAGCTAACGGGGTGCGCCAACCCACGCATCCATGGAGCCACGTGGACCCGTCCCACAGTCCGTCGGCAGCAGCCATGAAGTTGGCGCCGAGCGTGTTGATGAAAGGATCGGGGGTGGTGAATTCGACCTGCGAAGTAAGCCTCTCGAGGGCCGACAACTCCTTGTCCATCACAGGGCGGCCCATTTTGGCATCCCGGCTCATGAGCTGATCGGGATTGGCAAACACGAGGTACGACTCGCTGCCGGCCCGCCAGCGGATGCGGCGTTCCTGCTTCGGATCGTCCAAAGCTTCGTAACTGCTGCGCGGTTCGAGGCCTAAGTCGCCGTCGCGCTCCATCTTCCATTTGGCCACGGGGCTCATGCGGCATTCGAGCTGCACGTCGCCGCTGAAGCCTTTGAGGATGAATTGCCATACCGCACACTCGCTGAACTGTGACGCCAGAGCCACGATGCGCAGCTCGGAGGCTCCGCCCCACGACGCGTCACGCACCACATACGAACGCTGTCCGCCCCGATAGCGGGCTTCGCAGAAGTCGGTCGAGTCGAGCCGGAGAGACTTCCCATTATTAATAAGGTATAAGCGGATGTTGCGACTTCGCTCCTTGTCATAGGTTGCAAACACGGGACGGTCGCTCGTCTCGAGACGGAAGAGCGTGTGAGTGCCGTAGAGTGCACGTGTGTAACGATTGTTGCCGTTGATGCAAACGATGTCGCGGCCGTCGGGATAGTATTGCATCACGCGGGCCGGCTTTTCGTCCGCGCGCACCGGAAGCACAGCCATGGCGACCATAAGCAGCAGAAGATGGATTGTTTTCATTCGATCAGGTAGTTTGTAATCAACTGCAAATATAGCACAAAATATTGATAAAAACGCCCTGAAGGCCTGAAAAAAATGATCCGGAGCCTGAAAAACGAACAACTACAACGCCCATCAGCTTGATACGCGGGTGCCTTGCGGGCGGATCGGCGTATCCGCCTGCAAGGTGCAGAAATACGACCCTTTGTATTCACTTGACAATCAACGCGTTGGCGGAGCTATGCTTTGGGCGGTCAAAAGCTATGCTCCGGGCGGCCCGGAGCATAGCTTTCGGCAGCCCGGAGCTATCATATGCGGAAGACGGAGGAATGATATAGGAAAAGGGGACCATCAGGCAACGGATTTCCGGGCATAGAAAAAGGCCTGCGCGATCATCGCTCCCCCGACGGGAAATGATGATGGCGCAGGCC
>ONHE01000043.1 GCA_900317545.1 uncultured Prevotella sp.
CAAGTTCGAGATCCTCGGCATCGACTGCAATGACACAGAAGTGAAGTGGAAGGATGCCGTGAAGAAGCACGAACTGCCTTGGCTGCACGTCTACAATCCGCGCGGCAGCAAGTTGCTGGCTGACTATGGTGTGACCGGTTTCCCGACCAAGATCATCGTCGGCCCCGACGGCAAGATCGTCAAGACGGTTGTAGGTGAGGATCCTGCTTTCTACACATTCCTCGACCAGACCTTCGGGAAGTAATCCGTTCCGATGCCGTATACATTGACGGGGTGCAAGTCTGTTGTAAGATTTGCACCCCGTTTTGTGTGTTTCCCGGTCACAGATTGATGCCCGACAGTAGGCTGTGGCCGCCAGCCGCCGACCTGTCCGGATATTGAATTTACGTCAAACGAAAGCAATTGATAATCAAGGTGTTAAATATGGGCTGAGAAAAGCATAGCTCCGGGCCGTCCAAAGCATAGCTCCGGGCGGCCGAAAGCATAGCTCCGGGCGGCCGAAAGGATAGCTCCGGGCGGCCGAAAGCTATCATCTGCGGAAGGCATATCATCGGTATGCCGTTTTCATCCTATTCTCAAGAGCTGACGGAGGGGTAGGAAAGGGGGAATTTCCCCTGACAGTTCCATGGGTGAGGAATCCGTTCTTCGATGTATGTTTGACCCATTGCGGGCGGACAGGCGGATCCGCCCCTACGGGTGCAGAGGCGCCTTTGTCCTCTTACAGAGCTGCCATGCGGGCAGCCTTCGCACGGTCCGGCTTGCCCGTCGCAGTCATGGGCAGACTGTCGATATGGCGGTAGAGGCGCGGCTGCCAGTACTTTGGGAGCACTTTGCAGCAGATTTCCTCGGCCGTCTGCAGGTCTTCGGCCTCGGTGAGCATGACCACAATCTCACCGAAGCGGGCGTCGTTCCGATGGGTGATCATGAATGGCGCAGACAGATGCGGCAGCAACAGACGCTCCACTTCCTCCGTCTGGATCTTGATCCCGCCGCTGCAGATGACGTTGTCACGACGTCCCAAGATGCGGAAATGATAGCCGTCGGGGGCGATCTCGGCAAGGTCGTTGGTCACGACAGGCTCATCCGCCACGTCGGGGGCATGGATCACCAAGCATCCGTCTGCATTCAATGCGACCTCGACATGATCCAGTGGCGTGTACCATTCATCGGCTGCCGGACCGTTAAGTCGTCGCATGGCGATGTGCGAGAGCGTCTCGGTCATGCCGTAGGTGCTCCACACGGCATTGGGAAACGATCGCAAAGCCTGTTCCAGCGCAGGGTCGACGGCCCCTCCGCCGATGATCAAGTGGCGGATGCGCATGAGCCGTGCGCGCTCCTCGGGCACCTGCAGGGAGTTGTAGACCTGCATGGGGATCATGGCGGCGAAGGCGATCGGCGGGGAGAAGGGACATGCTGCGCCGGTGTCCTCATGGCGCAAGGGATGGCCGTCAGGTGTCACCGTGATGAGCTGAAGTCCGCAGACGAAGGCCCGGACGGCCATCATCTTGCCGGCGATGAAGTCGAGCGGCAGGCAGAGCAGGGCTGTGTCGCCCGGCTGCAGACCGAGGAAGGCACACGTCTTTCGTGCACTTGCCTCCATCTTCCGTTTCTCGACGAGGATGGGTTTAGGCTTTCCGGTCGACCCGCTGGTGTGTACCGTCAGCCGGGGACTGTCGTCGTTCCATTCGTTTCTGAAGTCTTCGATCATCATGTCTTATGTCATTTGGATGAATTGTCAGTTGCTTTCATCTGCCGATAGGTTTGTTGCGGCTGTCGCGGAAGCCACTCGGTCAGCCGATATACCACATCCTGTCGCCCCGCAGTTCGACGGGCACTCGGTGGTTCTCGGTGAAGAGGGCACCCGTACCCAATCCCTGTGGCATGGTGATGTCGTCGCCGTAAAGTCTGGCGGCAAGATGTGCCACGGCATTCAGGCCGATATTGCTTTCGAGGGCACTCGTGATCCACGACCCGATGTTGCGCTTGCGGGCTTCTTCGACCCATTCGGTCACGCCCTGTATGCCTCCGTGCAGCGAGGGCTTGAGGACGATGTACTGTGGTCGGATGGCATCTAACAGCGCCCTCTTCTCTTCGATGCGGTTGGCGCCGATGAGCTCCTCGTCGAGCGCGATCGGTATCGGACTCTCCCGACAGAGACGCGCCATGTCACGCCAGGGATCGGCTGCGTTGGTGTCACGCCATACGGCCCTGATCGGCTGCTCGATGGAGTGGATGCCGAAGGGGTGCAGGGCCTCGAGCTTGCGCATGGCCTCTGCCGGGGCGAAAGCGCCGTTGGCATCGACCCGGAGCTGCACTTCCTCGGGCGCAAACCGCTCTCTGATGGCGGCTAAGAGGCGCAGTTCGTCATCGAAATCAATGGCCCCGATCTTGATCTTGATACATCTGAAACCGGCACGGAGCTTCTCCTCCATTCGCGCGTACATCTCTTTATAGGTCCCCATCCACACCAAACCGTTGATGGGGATGCCGGCTTCGCCTCGCCCGAATGCCGTGTCGAACAGGCGAAAAGAACCGGCTTCGAGATGCCTTACGGCGGTTTCCAGGCCGAAAGTCATCGACGGATAGGGCCGCATCTCGTCGAAGTCGGTCCGTCCTGTGACGCAGACGAGGTTGCAGCAGTCTTTCAGGATTTCTTCATAGTCGGGCAGGTCATCGCACGAAAGACCGGGCAAGGGTGAACATTCGCCCAGTCCGCGCCTGCCTGCATTGTCGGTGAGTTCGACGATATAGCTTTTTTTCTCGAGGTAGACACCGCGTGAGGTGCCTGCCGGTTCCTTGAAACGGAAGGTCTGACGGTATAAATGACAGCGGTACTTCATGATTATGGTGGGTTCTATCAGTTCATAAGTCCGGGCGGAAGCTGCTCCGTGGGATACTGTCTTCCGGGGCCGGGTCGCCCCCGGGAGGGCATTGCCTGTCGGTCTTGCCTGCCGGTCTTGCCTGCGGCCTCCTTCTGCACACCGCGGGTACCTGACGATTGGTGCCTTCATACCCCACGAGTGGGGTGTCGCAAGGGGTCACTCGTGGTGTATGACGATACCCCACGAGTGGGGTATTTTTGCAGGTGTCTTGTCGCCTGTGGCCTTTCTCCGCAGGTACGTCCTCCGGTGATGGCTTCAGGGCATTTTGGGATATTTCTTGAAATCGGGTTTGCGCTTTTCGAGGAACGCCTTCCCACCCTCCTGGGCCTCGTCGAGGAAGTAGTAAAGCATGGTGGCATCGCCCGCGAGTTCCTGTATGCCGGCTTGCCCGTCGAGCTCTGCGTTAAGCCCGGCCTTGATCATCCGGAGAGCCAGCGGAGACCGCTCCATCATCGTCTCGGCCCATGCCACGCACTCGTCTTCAAGCTTTTCGAGCGGCACAACCTTGTTGACCAACCCCATCTTTTCGGCTTCGGCGGCCGTGTACTGACGGCAGAGGAACCAGATCTCACGTGCCTTCTTCTGCCCGACGATGCGTGCGAGGTAGCTCGAGCCGAATCCTGCATCAAACGAACCGACCTTCGGGCCGGTCTGTCCGAAGATAGCGTTGTCGCTGGCGATGGTCAGATCACAGACCACATGCAGCACATGCCCGCCTCCGATGGCATATCCGTTGACCATGGCGATGACCGGTTTGGGCAGCCTACGTATCTGCATCTGCACGTCGAGCACGCTCAGGCGGGGGACGCCCTGCTCGTCCACGTAGCCCCCACGGCCCTTCACGTGCATGTCCCCGCCTGAACAGAAGGCCTTGTCGCCGGCACCGGTAAGGATGACCACGCTGATGTCCTGCATCTCCCTGCACAGGGAGAAGGCTTGGGAGAGTTCCCATGTGGTCTTCGGGGTGAAGGCGTTGCGATAGCGCGGACGGTTGATGGTGATCTTGGCGATGCCGTTATATGATTCGAAAAGGATCTCTTCAAATTCCCGGATGGGCTTCCATTCTCTTTTGTTCATGATGTTATGCGTTGTTGGTTGATGATTCTGTGTGGGAGTCTGCGGATGTCTGTCCGAGCCATTCGATCAGTCCGCGCATGGCACGGGCATCGGCCGCGGCGTCGGTGTGCACCTCGAGGAGCACCGGGCGGTCGCTTTCGGCACGGACAAGCTGGTCGAGCCGCTCGTCCAACTCTGCCTGATTGCCGGCCGAGAGATAAGTGACGTGGTGCGTGAGGCAGACTCCTTCGGCTGTCGTCTGATGGCTTCCGGCGATGAAGAGATCCCGCGAAGGCGATGCTTCGAGACCTTTCAACTGACGGAAAATGCCCCCGCCGCCGTTGTTGAGTAGCAGGATGCGGAGGTTGCCTTTCAGATGTCGGTTCCAAAGTGCATTCTGGTCGTAGAAGAAGCTCAGGTCTCCGATGACGCAATAGACCCGCCGCCCGGAAGCCACGGAGGCACCGGCGGCCGTCGAGAGCGATCCTTCGATGCCGTTGACACCACGGTTACAGTGGACGTGATGGCGTGCGTAGAGGTTGGCCAAGCGGACGGAGGAGCTGTTGCCGTAATGGAACAGGGCATCGGGCGTCGTACTTCCTGCCGTCCGTTCGAATGCCCGGACGGCTGCCATCTGCGAGAATGGCGGGACGAAGGCGTCAGTCCGCCGGTCCAACGTCTGCAGCATGTCGTTCCATCGCGTGACGAACGGCTTTTCGGAACATGGCTTAGGGAGACGTCCGAGATGGTCTATGAATTGCTGGGTGCTGCACTGCAGGACACCCTGCAGGTTGCAGAACGTGTCGTAGATCTCGCCTCTCGGGTTGACGGTCCATGACTTCGCTTCCGGCGCATGGCGCAGGAAGAACTTCAGGCGCTTGCTGACGATGTCGCCTCCGAGATAGACAATGCGGTCGGGCTGATAGTCGCGGCTGTCGGAGAGGAGTTGCAGCGCCTCGTCAAACCGTGGATGACGGGGCAGTGCGGACAGGCTCTCGCAGAGCACGACTGCCCTTCTCCCGATGGCACACATCGTGTCTTCCGTCACCGCAAGGTCGTCCGTCGTCTGTCCGACAATGATCATCGGGCGCCGCGCATCGTCAATGATCCGGCAAAACGCATCGATCGCCCCGGCCGACGGCTCGCTGTGCCAGAGCCGGATCTGCCGTTCGTCTGGCAGGGAGGTGACGTTGAAGTCGAACAGCGGTTCGCTGATCGGCACATTGATATGTACGGGGGCGCCGTCGAAGCGTGTGGCTTCGGTCAGCGCTTCGTTGATGAGTCGGTTGGAATACCATCGTTGGTCATCGTCGGATGGTTCGGGCAGGGTCACCGCTTTGCGGACCAATCGTCCCAAAGCAGCAGGTTGCGGCAGGGTCTGCCCATCCTGTTGGTCGATCCAGGAGGGCGGACGGTCGGCGGAAAGAATGATGAGGGGGGCATGAAGATAACAGGCTTCGGCCACGGCGGGAGCCAGATTGAGCAGCGCCGTGCCTGATGTGACGCACACGGCGACAGGCCGTCGGCACGCGATACTCAGTCCGAGGGCGTAGTAGCCGGCACTCCGCTCGTCGACAACCGAATAACAGCGGATCGCCGGATGGGCCGCGAGATTGTGGGAGAGGGGGGCGTTGCGGCTGCCCGGACATACGACGGCATGCTGCACACCGTATTTCACGAGCAGCGAGGTGAGCTGGTTGACATTTTCTTTGCTGCTGTACATATCGGTTTCCTGCTATACCTTTAATAATGATTGCATAGTCATGAGCTTGGCTTCCGTCTCTTCCCATTCCTGTTGTTCGATACTGTCGGAGATCAATCCGCCACCTGCGTAGAGCCTGAACGAATGTGCAAAGAGCTCCATGCAGCGCAGCGAGACGTAGAGATGAGTGGTCCGGCCGATGCCGAGCGGGCCTGCAAAGCCGGCATAATAGCGCCGGTCGGTGTGCTCATGGCGGAGGATGAAGCGCAAGGCCTGCTCCTTGGGCAGTCCGCAGACCGCCGGCGTGGGATGCAGTGTGTCGAGCAGGCTGCCGAGGGTGGTCGCTGTAGGGAGCGTGAATCTGAAGTCGGTCTGCAGGTGAACGACGCTGCCGGCTGTCACCGTGTGTGGTCTGCTCTCCTCGATGTTGACGGCCATGCGTTCCAGAATGGCACGGATGTAAGCCGACACATATCGTTGCTCCCGTACATTCTTGTCCGACCAGGGAGCCTTGACATTGCACGACATGGTCCCGGCCAGTGCCATGGTGCGCCAGCAGTCGTCTTCCCGGCTCAGCAGAGTCTCCGGCGTGGCCATCAGCCAAGTGCCTGTGGCCGGCGTGGAGATGAGGGCGACAAACTGCTGTGGATACATCCGGCAGGCCCGGAAGAAGAGTTCGCAGGGTGGGAGGTCGGTTGTTCGGTCAATGCAGAGCGAACGTGCGAGCACCAATTTCTCATAAGCCGCGTCGGCCAGCGCGCGGTGGAAGACTTCAAAGTCGGCTGCATAGTCGCTGCGGGAAGGTTGCGGACCGTGATCTTCGGCTTGCGTCCGGGCCATCTCGTCGGCCACTTCGTGCAGGTCGGAAGCCGATGGCGCTTCTTCCGGATCACCCTCAATAAGCAGCAGAGGCGTCGCTTCGCTGATGGCGAACGGGGCGAACACGAAGCCCTGCCTGTCGGTCAGGAAGGTGTGGGAGGCTGCAGTCTGCGGCGTACCCTGTCGCTGACGGATCAGCATGACATGTTTCTGGCCCGGCTCTCTGTATAATGCGAATCCCGCCATTACTGCTCCTTCCTCGGCGTAATGATGTAATTAGTGACATGAATAGTGGAAATCAGGTCGCCCGAAGAGTCGGTGATGTCGACGTTCCACACGTGTAGCTTGCGTCCTTTCTGCACAAGATGAGCCACGGCTGTCACGGTGTCGCCTTCGACAACGGCCTTTACGTGAGAGCCGCTGACATTGATTCCGACACAGATCTTGTTGGGACAGAGCGACGAGGAGCCCACTCCGGCCAGGTTTTCTGCCAATGCCAAGGAAGCCCCGCCACTGAGGAAACCGAACGGCTGACGGTTTCTCTCGTCCACTTTCATAGTTGCCATGCACATGTCATCATCCGGCGTGGAGATGAAGTGCATGCCCAAGGCGGTGGAAAGGTTGGGCTGTTTCTCAATGATTTCTCTGATTCGATCGACGTTCATAGTTCTTGTCTCTTTGTCATCTGTCTGATCCGGAGTGCCTGTCCCCTGTTCCACTGTCACGCGGAACGAGCGGGAGAAAGCACCGGCCCGATGATGCTCCGGGTCTGTATGAGTGGTGTTCGGTGCGGGCCGGCGTATTATCCGCTACAAAGATACAACAAAGAAATGAAATATGGCACACAATCAGTCACCCAAGGTGAGCAGAGTGGAAAAAAAGACCGTGCCTTCTCCCGTCAGCTCAAGATTCCTGTCAACGTTCCGGAAGGATCATTCGCCTTCGCGATAGAAATCGAGCGCGTTGCGGATCTCGTCCGTGGAGGCTGTCTGGTCGATACGGATGTCGCCAACATCGGCCAGCAGCGTGAAGTTGATCACGCCCGCCCGGTTCTTCTTGTCGTGCTGCATCAGTTGGATGATCGCATCATAATCGTCGCAGGTAAAATAGAACTTGCCGTAGTGCTCATGGATAAAACTGACCGTCTGGCGCAGCTTTTCCGTCGGGAAACCAGTCTTCACGGCGCTCAGGTAGAGCTCGCAGACAAGTCCGTAGGCAACGGCAAACCCGTGGAGAATGGGCTTCTGCGGCTGCCGGTCATCGGTTTTCAGGGCAGCTCTGCGCAAGGACAGCGACTCGAAAGCATGCCCGAAGGTGTGGCCGAGATTGAGTGCCTTGCGGATATCTTTCTCATGCGGGTCTTTCGCTACGATGCGCTCTTTGACCGAGACCGATTCGGCGACCATGCTTTGCAGCCGTTTCAAATCGATCGAACGGTTGACGTGCCCGTCGCTCATGCCTTCCCGGCCGGTGATATCAAATTGCAGCAGGTCGGCCCAACGTCGATGGTCGGAGATCAATCCGTGCTTGATCATCTCCGCATAGCCCGACAGCAGGTTCTCCTCATCCAAGGTCCGGAGGAACCGGGTGTCGAGCATGACGAAGCGGGAGTCGTTGAATACGCCGATCTCATTCTTCAGACCGTTGAAGTTGATGCCTGTCTTGCCGCCCACGGAAGCGTCGACCATGGCGAGCAGCGTGGTCGGGATGTTGATGAAGTCGATGCCTCGCTTGAACGTGGAAGCGGCAAATCCACCTAAGTCGGTGACCATTCCGCCGCCGAGGTTGATCAGTAAGGAATGGCGGGTGGCTCCATGATCGCCCAGCGCTTTCCACACCTGTGAGAGCGATTCGAGATTTTTGTTGGCATCGCTTGCATGAATCTCGATTACCGCGGCATCCTTGAGTGAGGGGAAGTCGTGGATCAAAGGCCAGCAATGGCGGTGTGTCAGGACGTCTGTCAGAATGAAGATCCTGTCGTGTTCACATGCTGAAATGGCCATAGCCAGTTCTTCTCTGAGATCCTGAGAGATAATGATCCGCTGTTTCATCATGATTCCAATACTTTCATTTGCTATGACAAAATTAGCAAAAAATGCTAAATAATTCGGTTGGAATTAAGAGTTTTTAAATAAATAACGCTGTCTTATCCGCATTTTAGCGGATTTATATGCAACAAAGTGTTAATCCCCGCTCCCCCGGCAGCTTACTTCCCGCTCGGGCGTTAAACCTTTGAGCGCTTTGTGCATCTAAGTTTACGTAAATAAACTTTTTTAAGGAAGCGATGATGAAGAGATCTCTCCTCTTGACAATTTTATTCTTTTTGATTCCCTTGAGTATGTTGGCCCAGAATCGGTTGATCACCGGTGAGATCACCGACCGTGACACCCATGAGCCGATGATGCAGACTACGGTGCAGCTTTTGAAGACGGACAGCACCTTCGTAACAGGCGCGGTCACCAACGACAAGGGTCTTTTTTCCATTACAGCACCATCCAACGGCCGCTACCTTCTGCGGCTTTCCAATGTCGGATATACCACGACCGTGAAGCGCATAGAAATCTTGAACGACAAGAACTTGGCCATGGGCAAGGTCGTGATGGGGGCTGATGCCGTCATGTTGAAGGGCGCGACCGTCACCGCCCAGGCCCAAAAGGTGACGCTGAAGGAGGACACTTTCATCTACAACTCTGCCGCCTTCCGCACCCCCGAGGGGTCTACGATCGAGGAACTGGTCAAACGTCTGCCCGGCGCACAGGTCGATGACAACGGCAAGATCACCATTAACGGAAAGGAAGTGAAGAAGATCATGGTCGACGGAAAGGAGTTCATGACCGGCGACACGAAGACTGCGCTCAAGAATCTGCCTACCTCCATCGTAGACAGGATCAAGGCCTACGATGAAAAGAGCGATCTTTCGCGCGTGACAGGTATTGATGACGGCGAGGAGCAGACAGTGCTCGACTTCGGGCTGAAGCGAGGTATGCACAAGGGAATGTTCAGCAATATCGATCTCGGAATCGGTACGAAGGACCGCTACGCCGAGCGTGTGATGGGCGCAATGTTCAACAGTAAGTCGCGCTTCATGATCTTTGGCAATGCCAATAACGTCAATGATATGGGCTTCGGACGCGGGGGAGGACGCTTCGGAGGCGGTATGCAGGGACTGAATGCCACTAAGATGCTGGGCATAAACTATAACTTTGAGGAGCAGAAAAAACTGAAGATTGATGCCAGTGTGCGTTGGAATCACGCCAACGGAGACCGCAGCACGGTCAGTTCGGCGGAGAATTTCGTCAGCAAGGTCGGATCTTTTTCCAACAGCAGAAACCAGAACTATACGCGCAGCAACAGTTGGGATGTCCACGGACGATTGGAATGGACGCCCGACACAATGACCAACATCATGTTCCGTCCGTCGTTCACCTATTCGACAAGTGACAGTCGCACCATTAGCACTACTGCGTCCTTTAGCCGGGATCCTTATCTCTACGTGCTCGATCCGCTGGCTGCCGAGTCGATTGCACAGCTCGCCGCGGACAGCCTGATGGTCAACAGCCGGGAGAATAAGGGCTTGAGTTACTCTGATAACAAGAGCGTCCAGGGTATGCTTCAGTACAACCGGCGACTCGGAAACCGCGGCCGCAACTTCACCATACAACTCAATGCCAACTACGGGAAGAATGACAGCAAGAGCCTTTCGTTGAGCGATGTGGTTCTCTATCAGCTCAAGACGGCCATGGGGCTTGACTCTACGTACCAGACGAACCGCTGGAACCTGACCCCGACAAAGAACTGGGGCTACCGCATCCGAACCACTTACAGCGAGCCATTGTGGCGTGGAGCGTTCCTCCAATTCAGCTACCAGTTCAAGTTCAGTTCACGTAGGAGCGACCGATCGACCTATGATTTCAGTCACATCACATCCGGATTGTTCGACGGCGTGCCATTGGCCTACCGTGGATGGGACGGTTATCTCTCACTCTTGGGCAACCCCATCGGGCACTACTTGGATGATGACCTGAGCCGATTCTCTGAATATCGCAACTACATCCATGAGCTTGAGCTGATGTTCAGACTCATTCGGCCCAAGTATAACTTCAATGTAGGCTTCATGGTACAGCCGCAGAAGTCGGACTTCAAACAGAATTACCAAGGCGTACACGTGGACACCACGCGCACCGTAACGAACGTGACGCCGACGCTCGACTTCACTTATCGATTCTCAAAGGTCAGCAATCTCCGCATCAATTATCGCGGATCGACCTCACAGCCGAGCATGACCGACCTGCTGGACATCACGGATGACAGCAATCCGCTTAACATCTCGAAGGGTAATCCGGGGCTTAAACCTTCCTTCACCAATAACTTCCAGTTTTTCTACAACACCTATTTTGAGAAGCGGCAACGTGCCATCATGTCTTTCCTGAACTACAGCACGACCAGCAACAGCATCAGTAACAAGGTGACATACAATGAGGTCACGGGCGGCAGAGTCACCCAGCCCGAGAACATCAACGGTAATTGGGACGCGCAGGGAGGCTTCATGTTCAACACTGCAGTGGACACGGCGGGCTACTGGAATGTCAATACGTTCACCAATCTGAATTATAATAATTATGTCGGATATCTGAGCTTGGACAGCAAGTCGGATTCACAGAAGAACACGACCCGCTCGCTCGGCCTCGGCGAACGATTGGGTGCGAGCTACCGCAACAGCTGGTTGGAGGTGGAACTCGACGGTTCTCTCAACTATACCCACAGCCGCAACAAGCTCCAGAGCCAGAGTAACTTGGACACATGGCAGTTCGCCTACGGTCTCAATGTCAATATCACGGCTCCTTGGGGCACCAGTCTGTCGACCGATATTCATGAGAACAGCCGCCGCGGATACAATGACAATTCGATGAACACGAATGAGCTCGTCTGGAATGCTCAGGTCTCCCAGTCGCTGCTGAAGGGCAGACCGCTGACCATCTCGCTGCAGTTCTACGACATACTCCACAATCAGAGCAACTTCAGTCGGACGATCAGCGCCATCCAGCGGAATGATGTGTCGTACAACAGTATCACAAGTTACGCCATGTTACATGTCATCTATCGACTCAATATCTTCGGTTCGAAAGAGGCCCGGGACCAAATGTTCCAGGGAAGACGCGACAGAGGATTCGGCGGACCACGTGACGGATTCCGCGGCAGACGCGGTCCGCGTGGCGGAGGATTCGGCGGTCCACGTCACTTCTGATCCGTCTGTCTGCAGCTGAAACACGGTCAGAACCGTCTGCAGCTATAGGGACTTCAATGGGGAGCCTGCTTATGGCCTGACATTAAACGATCCGACCCTCATCCGGAGTTAACAACCGGATGAGGGTCGGATCGTTTCTGTCGGTCGCTTCTCAATGGAGAGGAAGCGAAAGGCGATGTCAGTCGGAAGAGCGTGTCGTGCATTTCCTTAACATGCTGCATATCAATGTGTTAAACGAATGATCAATTCGCCCGGGCAAAAGCTATGCTCCGGGCCGTCAAAAGCTATGCTCCGGGCCGTCAAAAGCTATGCTTTGGAGCCTCCGGATGATAGCTCTTGGCTGACGAGAGTACAACTTCCTCTACGACGGACGGAAAATGCGCCATTTCGAGCGCATGTTCCTTGGCCGCAATGTCGTCAGGAGTGTCGTCGGGAGAAAGCGGTGTGCGGAACTGGGCAATGATCTCTCCGCCGTCGCATACGTTGCTCACCCAGTGGACGGTCATGCCTGTTTCTGTCTCCCCGGCAGCCTTCACGGCCTCGTGGACATGGTGTCCGTACATGCCCTTACCACCGAATCGGGGAAGAAGGGCAGGATGGAGGTTGATCATCCGATGCTCATAGGCCTTGACAAGAAAGTCGGGAATCATCAGCAGAAAGCCTGCCAGGACGATGAAATCAATCTTGTGCGACTCCAAGAGGGGCATCAGCCGGGCTGGATCGTTGAAGTCGGCCTTGCCCGTCACGACGGTCTCGATGCCGAGACGCTGCGCCCTGGTGAGGGCGAAGGCGTCGGATCGGTTGCTCAGAACGAGCGCCACTTCGATCTGAGGGTGCCCGATGAAGTGTCGGATGATGTTTTCGCAGTTGGTTCCACTGCCTGATACGAATATTGCAAGTCTAATCATTGTCTTCTTCCTCCCATTCCTCGTTGTCTTCAAAGCCGAACATGACAGGCTCCGTGAATGCGTTCAGCGCCCGCCGATCTTTCTTTGTGGGTCGCCCCGTGCCTCGTGCGCGGTCGATGAATCCGCTGATCCGGCTCATCTCGAGCAGTTCGTACTGCTTCGGATCGGTGATGTTTTCATATATTTCCGGTATGAGTTTGGCCCCCACACGCTGTTCGATGGTTTTGAGGACCTTGAAGGAGTAGGTGATGGGAGGTTTCTTGACGCTGACCACTTCGCCGGTCTTGATCAGGTGGCTGGGCTTCACGTTGGCGCCTCCGACGGTGACCCGTCCGTTCTTGATGGCGTCTGCGGCGATGCTTCTGGTCTTGAATATGCGTGCCGCCCAAAGCCATTTGTCGATGCGAGCTGTATCTGTCATTGATGTTGTTGATTGAAGATGAAGTGCCGCCAATGGGGGATCATTCCGTCCCGGAAGCCGTGGAGGGCTTCGAGAGTGCAGATCCCCTGTGGTTGAACGCGTTCATCGCGTTGTCTATTCCTGTGAGGACGAAGCTCCGGATCAGTTCCACGGCCGTGTCGATGCTGGGCTGCAACGTCCGCAGTTCTTCGCTGTCATAGTGGCCGAGCACCCAGTTTACTTGTCCGCCACGTGGGAAATCGTTGCCCACCCCCATGCGCAGTCGGGCATAGTTGGGTCCTATGAGCTGCTGGATGTGCCCTAATCCGTTGTGGCCCCCGTTGCTTCCGCCCGCCTTGAGCCTGAAGGCGCCGAGCGGGAGTGCGATGTCATCGACGCAGACAAGAAGGTGTTCCTGCGGGATATGATCCTTGTTGAGCCAGTATCTGACCGCGTTGCCGCTCAGGTTCATGAAAGTCGTGGGCTTGAGCAGGGTGACCCGGCGTCCCTTGATGGACGTCTCGGCCACGAATCCGTAGCGTTTGTCCTCAAAAACAATATTGGACGCCTTCGCGAAAGCGTCCAATATCATAAATCCGGTGTTGTGTCTGGTGCCCTGGTATTCATCACCCGGGTTTCCCAGTCCACAGATCAGGTATTTCTCCATGCGGTGTCTTTTTCTGACTAAGCTTCAGCCTCGCTGCCACCCTCGGCCTCATCGCTGTCAACGGAAGCCATGGATGCGGCTGCTGAAGCCTGACGCGTCATCTTGATCGAGCATACTACGACATCCTTGCTTGTAGCGAGCGTGAGTCCTTCGAAGCTCAGGTCACCCACCTTGATGCTCTTTCCGATTCTCAGTTTCGTCACGTCAATGTCGAGGTGCTCGGGTATCTGCTGGTAGGGAGCGGTAACTTCGATCTTACGGATCGAGAGGTTCATGCGGCCGCCATCACGCACGCCCTGAGCCAATCCGGTCAGCTTGACAGGGATTCCGATGGTGATCGGCTTCTGGTCATTGACCTCGAAGAAGTCGACGTGCAGCAATGAGTCGTTCACGGGATGGAACTGCAGTTCCTTCATGACGGCCGTATGGTTTTCACCGTCGATGACTAAGTTGATTACGTAGATATGGGGCGTGTAGACGATCTTGCGCAACTCGCTCATCGGAGCGGCAAAGGCAAGTGCTACGGGGCGGCCGTTCTCAGTGGCTTCACCATAGAGGTTGCAGGGAACGAGCCCTTGTTTGCGGAGTTCTTTTGAAGCTTTCTTTCCAAGGTCTGTACGCTTCTGACCTGTAACATTGATCTCTTTCATAATGTGTTACTCTAAATTAATTGATTCTTAATTCGCCATCACACGAGATGCGCTTAGCGTTTCATAAAGTGCTGCAAAGGTACGCATTTCTCCCGGAATGGCCAAAGATTCTTTTTAAAAAGACTTAAAAGCCTCCTGAATTCTTGCATATCCTATGATTTTTCTCTATTTTTGCACCATTAATAGAAATATAGAAACACAAACAAACAGAGAATGATTAATCGGGAATTAATTCGCATCAAAATCGTTCAGTTAACCTACGTCTACTATCAAAACGGTAACAGAAACATGGATAACGCCGAAAAGGAACTCCTTTTCAGCCTTTCAAAGGCATACGATTTATACAATTATATGCTCTATCTCATTGTCGCCATCACCCGTGAGATGCGTCATCGGGTAGACATAGCAGAGGCAAGGGCAGAGCGAGAGGGCACGGAGAGACCGTCGCAGAAGTTCGCTTTCAATAAGTTTGCCGTGCAGCTGGAAGAGAACAAGATGCTCAACACATTTGTTGAAACCCAGCATCTGACCTGGGATGATGACATCGAGTTTGTCCGGAAAATATGCGGGCAGATCGAACAGAGTGAGACATACCATAATTATATGGCTGATCCAGACGACTCGTATGAGGCCGACCGTGAAGTGTGGCGCAAGCTTTACAAGCAGCTCATTCAGAACAACGAAGAGTTGGAAGCCATCTTGGAGGAGAAGAGCCTGTACTGGAATGATGACAAGGAAATCGTTGATACATTCGTGATCAAGACCATCAAGCGCTTCGAAGAAAAGAATAAGGCTGCACAGAAACTGCTGCCGGAATACAAGGACGAAGAAGACCGCGATTTCGCGCGCAAGCTCTTCCGGGCCACGATACTCAATGCCGACACCTATCAGCGCTACATGAGCGAGACCAGTCGCAACTGGGACTTCTCGCGCTTGGCATATATGGATGTCGTGATCATGCAGATCGCCATCGCCGAAATGCTCACATTCCCCAACATCCCCATCAGTGTCACCATTAATGAATATGTAGAACTGGCCAAGTTGTACAGCACCCCGAAAAGCGGCGGATATATCAACGGCATGCTGGACAGCATTGCCCGATACCTCATTCAGACTGGGAAGCTGCTCAAGAACATTGATGATCCGAAGTCGAAATCGGCCAGAACCGAACCCCAAGGATAAGTCCGGCCGCTCCACGGGCGAAATGAAATCAAACTAAATCAATAAAGATATGACAACAATGATTATGGCCGCACAGGGCGCACAAGGCGCAGGCAGCGGCATGGGTATGCTGGTCATGATGGTAGCGATATTCGCCATCATGTGGCTTTTCATGATCCGTCCCCAGCAGAAGAAACAAAAGGAAATCCGAAAGTTCCAAAACTCGCTTCAGGAAGGTACGAAAATCGTCACTGGTGGAGGTATCTATGGAACTGTGAAAAGAATCGACATGCAGACCGGAAGAGTAGACGTGGAGATCGCGCGTGGCGTTGTCATCGAGGTCGACCGTAACTCCGTCTTTGCAGACGTTACATCTATTTCATCTGTAAACAAAGCCTGATCGCGACCAGTCTGATGATTGAGGAATGAGCGGACGTGTGGGACAGACATGGGAAAATGCCCGGAAGAATCTTTTTAGAGCTTTCAATAAGGAGTTTCTGATCTTCTTGTTCTTCTTCATTGTAAGCGCTTTCTTCTGGCTGTTGATGACTCTCAATGAGACTTACGAGCGAGAGATGCAAGTCCCCGTCAGGCTTGTTGGTGTCCCGCAAAATGTGATTATGACGACTGATCTGCGTGACACCATCGCCGTAACCATTCGTGACAAGGGCTATATGCTGGCAACTTACGAGACGAGCCATCCCCTACGGCCTGTCTATCTCAAGTTTGACAGTTATGCGAACAAGGCTTCCGGCCAAGGTTCCATCCCCATCTCGGACATCCAGAAGTTGGTTTACCAGCAGCTGTTTGGCTCCTCCCGCATCACCGGAGTGAAGCCGGACAAATTGGATTTTTATTTCAATTACGGTCAGTCAAAGCGCGTCCCGGTAAGGATTGCCGGGCAAGTGGAACCGGCATCCTCTTACTATTTGGCAAATACAAGATTCTGGCCGGATCATGTGATTGTATATGCGAACAGCCGAACCCTTGACAGCATACGCTCCGTAAGCACTGAAGAGCTGCGGATCGTGAACTTTGAAGACACCGTTATCCGGCAGGTTCGGCTCAAGCAGATGCAAGGGGTGAAGATCGTTCCGTCTACGGTCAGAATTGGCTTATACCCCGATGTGCTGACCGAGGAGAGTATTGTTGTACCCATTGTTGCCGTCAACATGCCTCCCGGAAAGTTACTCCGTACCTTCCCATCTAAGGTAAAAGTGAACTTTGTAGTTGGTGCCAGCATGTTCCGGCGCATTAGACCGGAGCAGTTTCAGGTGGTTGCCGACTACAATGATTTGGTCTCCCATCCCTCTGACAAGTGCATGATCTACCTGCGTACGGCGCCTCATGACGTGAGCAAGACACGCTTGGAGACCAACCAAGTGGATTATTTGATCGAACAGCAATAAATATATTTACGGGCATGAGGGTTGCTGTCACGGGCGGAATCGGTTCCGGCAAGAGCTATGTCTGTAGGCTGCTCGCCAAGCGGGGGATCACTGTGTACGATTGTGATGTCGCTGCCAAGCGGCTGATGGCAACGTCGCCGGAGCTACGGAAGCATTTAGAATCTCTCGTGGGAGATGCCGTTTTTGAGGACGGACAACTGCGGAAGTCGGTTCTTGCAGCTTTTATCCTCGCCTCGGAAGCCAACAAGCAGGCGGTAAATGCAATCGTTCATCCGGCCGTGGCGCGTGATTTCATTGCCTCGGGACATGAATGGTTGGAGAGCGCAATCTACTTTGACGCGCGCTTCGACCTTCGTCTGCCTGTGGATCATGTGGTCTGCGTCAGCGCTCCAATGGAGGTTCGCCTCCGTCGGATCATGCTTCGGGATCATCTCTCGCTTGACATGAGCCGGGAGTGGATCATGCGGCAGCTGCCGCAAGAGGAGATCATCAGCCGCTCCGACTTTGTGATCATCAACGACGGGAAGGCTGATTTGGAGCAACAAATTGACTCATTATTAAATCAGATATATCATCAATCAAATTAGAAGAAAATGGAAACAATCCTTTCTATCGCGGGAAAACCGGGGCTTTACCGGTTGGTGTCCCGTGGCAAAATGAATTTAATCGTAGAAGCATTGGATGAGACTCACCGCCGCATGCCGGCCTTCGCAACCGACCGCGTGACAAGTCTTGCCGATATAGCCATGTTCACCGACGCTGATGACGTGCCCCTCTGGCAGGTCATGAAAAATGTCGGCGAGAAAGAGCAGGGCAAGCCTGCATCGCTCAACTATAGAAAGTGCAGTCCCAAGGAACTGCATGACTACTTTGCGGAAGTGTTGCCAAACTATGATCAAGACCGCGTCCACGACAGCGATATCAAGAAACTGCTCCAGTGGTACAATATCTTGGTCAACAACGGAATCACCGACTTTGAGAAAGCGCTGGCTCCAACGGAAGGCGATAATGTGGCCGACCGTCAGGACGAAGCTGCCGAATAAGCTGTCCGTTTGCGCCTTGCAGCGCGAACAAACCATCAGGCCCCGGGAAGCGAACCGTGCTTTCCGGGGCCTGATGGTTTTATTCCGACAGATCCGGATCTGACCTTTAGAGACAACTTGTCATGTCTTTTGGACAGAATGGCATACCGTTTAGGTGTGGTATACAAGTTGTAAGTAGATGAGTAAGTAAATTAATTGGTTAATTAGATAGGAGATATATAATATGTACACGAATGTTTGGTTGCCGGGAGTCCTCAATGGTGTGATCGCGGCAGGTGAGGTTAGAAGAACGAGTAGGACGGCTCCGGCCATGAATGTGCAGGAATATGAAACGGAATATGTCGTGGAATTGGCCGCGCCGGGCATGCGCAAGGAGGACTTTGAACTGAACATCAACGGCGAAGGAGACTTGAAGATCCGCATGGAGCGCAAGGTTCAGGAGCAGCCGCAGCATGCGCGTTACCTGCGCAGGGAGTTCGCTTATTCCAACTTCGAAAAGACTCTGACCCTCCCGGATGACGTGGATCGTGACAAGATAGGGGCTACCGTGGCTGACGGCGTGCTGACAGTCCACCTGCCGAAAGTGAACCCTGCAGCGGCTCAAGTGGCCCGTCAGATAGAGATCGATTGATCTTCAATAAAAGAAATTCATACGTGTCACTGGACGAAATCTTCCGTGGCACAGGAGAACGGCATTTTCTCAATAGGTAATTGACATAGGTGTTTTGATATAGATTTATAATTATGTGATTGTTAGATTATTCGTCCCCCGAGTGCGTGAGCATTCGGGGATTTTTTCGTATCTTTGCTTCAAAATCGCTTTTATGAATATTTTGCTGTTTACGTTTGCTCCTCAGTCCGTGTTGCTGCAGGCACTATTGCTGGTCCTCGGCGTTGTTGTCGTCCTGTGGGGAGCCGACCGTCTGACCGAGGGATCGGTCGGATTGGCCGAGCGTATGGGCGTTTCGCAGATTGTGATCGGCCTTACGATCGTGGCAATGGGAACGTCCATGCCTGAGTTTTGTGTGAGTCTGATATCTTCCTTGAAAGGAACGCCCGATCTGGCAGTGGGCAATATCGTCGGTTCAAACATCTTCAATGCCCTGTTGATCGTTGGTGTCAGTGCGGTGGTGGCGCCAATGACGATCCTTCATTCGACGGTGAAGAAGGACATACCCTTTGCGCTTGTCGCCTCCGTCATCCTGCTGTTGATGTGTTATGACGGAAAGATCGGCCGGTTGGATGCACTGATTCTTTCGGTCTTCTTCTTGATCTTCATGGTCTTCACGCTTAAAGGGGCGAAGTCGGAGCATCAGGATGGTGCTTCGGAAAAGGCCCCCATGCCATTGCTGAAGGGTGTTGGGTTGGTCTTGCTCGGTCTTCTGTGCTTAGTGTTCGGGTCGAACGTCTTTGTCGACAATGCTTCCGCGATTGCCCGGACGTTGGGTGTGAGTGACGCGGTGATCGGTCTTACTATCGTTGCCGGCGGCACGTCGCTGCCCGAATTGGCCACAAGCGTCGTGGCAGCCCGTCGTGGAAACAGCGGCATCGCTATCGGCAACGTGTTAGGATCAAATGTCTTCAACATCCTGTTCATATTGGGCGTGACCGGTCTGATATCCCCGATGGCGATCATGGGGATCACAACGGTCGATCTGAGTATGATGATCATCTCTATGATCCTGCTCTGGTTGTTCTCTTTCACCAAATATACGATTGCCCGATGGGAGGGCGCCGTACTGACGGCCCTGTTCCTCGGCTACATCAGCTATCTTGTTGCAGGAGCCGTATAGGTATCCTGAAGCCTGACTGGAGCGCACGCTTGCGGTTGGCGCGGTCAGGCTTCACGGATCGATTCTGAACGCTCTTCAGGCTGCCGATCCTCCGTCCATTCTCGTTGGTTCATGTTCCCCGGCGGCTCCTATTCGCTTGCCGGTATCGACCGACTCGGCTTCCAGCGAGGCAGACAGCCGTGTCTCCGGCATCCTTGGGACATCGGTCGTAATGACATAAGATGCCGTCCGGGTCAGTATCACAAGACATCTGAAAACCGCCGTGATGCAGCATGGAATTCGCATCACTGTTGTGTGAATGATGATTAAAACTGCTCCAAAAATAGTGTTTTTATCCGGAAGAGGCCCCGGATATGAAGAATTTTAGGTATATTTGCAAACTTTTATTGCAACAGAGTGCTTGGTAAACCTCTTAAAAAACAAGAAAATGGAAAGAAACAAAAGCAATGTAAGTGTGCTGTTCATGCTTTTCAGCATACTCTTCTGTGTCTGCCTGATTACGGCAAACGTTCTTGAGACAAAGCAAATAGCCGTTGGACCGATCAGCTTAACTGGTGGATTGATCGTCTTCCCGGTATCATACATCATCAATGACTGCGTGTGCGAGGTGTGGGGCTATGCCAAGGCGCGGCTGCTCATCTGGACTGGGTTTGCAATGAACTTCTTCTTTGTGCTCCTCGGTGCGCTCTGCGACGTCATCCCCGGAGCCCCTTACTGGCACAATGATGCCGGTTTCCACGCCATCTTCGGTCTTGCGCCGCGCATCGCCGCTGCCTCTTTTGCAGCTTTTCTGGCCGGCTCTTTCGTCAATGCCTACGTGATGAGCCGCATGAAGATCGCGTCCGAAGGCCGCCATTTTTCGCTCCGCGCCGTTGTGAGTACGGTGGCCGGCGAGAGCGTCGACTCGCTGATCTTCTTCCCGCTGGCCCTCTCGGGCGTTGTCCCGGCCGCCGAGCTGCCCCTGCTGATGGTCTGGCAGGTGGTGCTGAAAACTGTTTACGAAATCATCATTCTGCCCGTCACGATCCGCGTTGTGCATTACCTGAAACGCCATGAAGGCGTGGATGTATATGACGAAGGCGTGGATTATAATGTGCTGAAAATATTTAACATCTGAAAACCTCGTGCTTCCGCCTCGCGCAAAGGATAGCTTTGGGGCGTCGAAAGCATAGCTCTTGGCCGCCCGGAGGATACATATGGAGGCTCGAAAGCTATCCTTTGCGGAAGGCATAGCGATGAGGTGCAAAAACGACTTAATATGAGTGACACGAGAAAAGACGAAGGACTGACTGCTTTGGGAGCCAAGACGGCCTATGCGGACGACTACGCTCCCGAGGTTTTGGAGACCTTCAGCAACCGCCATCCAGACAATGATTACTGGGTTCAGTTCAACTGTCCCGAGTTCACATCGCTCTGTCCGATCACCGGACAGCC
The DNA here is from genome assembly GCA_900317545.1 of uncultured Prevotella sp. Classification (GTDB taxonomy): domain Bacteria; phylum Bacteroidota; class Bacteroidia; order Bacteroidales; family Bacteroidaceae; genus Prevotella. The sequence goes on from ONHE01000043.1 coordinate 21,170, forward strand.
CGACTTCGCAGAGATCCGCATCAGTTACGTGCCCGGAGAGCGTATGGTTGAGAGCAAGAGCCTGAAGCTCTACCTCTTCAGTTTCCGCAATCACGGCGACTTCCATGAAGACTGCGTCAACGTCATCATGAAGGACTTGGTGCGGCTGATGGATCCCAAGTATATCGAAGTGACCGGCTTTTTCACCCCCAGAGGCGGCATCAGCATCTATCCCTACGCCAACTACGGCCGGCCGGGCACGCGCTATGAGCTGCTGGCCGAGCGCAGGTTTGAGCTTCACGGAATGCCTGCCGCATCCGTGAAGGGATGACAGGCCGGCAGCAAGTCATTGCCGACTGACTGATAAGGTAGGAGACCGAAGCATGAGAAAGTGGATTGTCGTTTCATTATTACTTCTCTCTGCCCTGACGCCCACATGCGGACAGCAGGCCCGCAAGCGCGTGGCTGTGGTCCTGTCGGGCGGCGGCGCCAAGGGTATGGCCCACATCGGCGCCCTGAAAGTGATTGAGAAGGCGGGCATTCCGATCGACATCATCACCGGTACTTCCATGGGTGCGCTCATCGGCGGATTGTATGCGATCGGCTATGACGCACAGCAACTCGACTCGATGGTGCGCGTGCAGGAATGGAATTTTCTGCTTTCCGACCGTGCCGACGTCAGCCGACAGAGCCTCGAAAGCCGCCGAAGACAGAACACCTATATCCTTTCGAAAGACATAAATCTCAACCGCAAAGCCTCCTTGTTCGGCGGAGGCTACATCGTGGGGAAAAATCTCTCGAGCCTGTTTGCCCGCCTCACAGCCGGCTATCGTGATTCGATGGACTTCAACCAGCTGCCCATTCCGTTCGCTTGCGTGGCAACCAACATTATCGACAACACCGAGTACGACTTCCATAGTGGCGTTCTCTATGAGGCCATGCGCACCAGTATGTCGATCCCGGGCGTCTTCGCTCCGATCCGCAAAGATGACATGCTGCTCGTCGACGGTGGCTTACGCAACAACTTTCCTGTCGACATCGCCCGCCGGATGGGTGCCGACGTGGTCATAGGCGTGACCGTTCAGGGACCCGCAAAGACCGCCGACGACATCCGTGACGGCATGGGCGTGCTCGGACAGATCATCGACGTGAACTGTAAAAACAAGTATCTCGAGAACATGGCGGCAACGGATGTCCTCGTGCGGGCTGACACCCGGGGCTATTCCGCTGCCAGCTTCAATCCCGCTGCCATTGATACGCTTATCCGAAGAGGCGAGGAAGAAGCCATGAAACACTGGGACGAGCTGATCGAACTCAAGCGTAGGATCGGAGTGGAGAAAGTGCCTGCCGTCCACAGAGTGGTCAGGCGCGAGGATCATGCGCTGCCTGCGAGATTCCGGGTCAACCGCTTCACGTTCACCGATGTGGCCGATAACGACCGCGCCTATCTGTCAGCGAAATACCGGATCGACAAGCGTGACAGCGTCTCCATGGACGAGTTGGATGAGATCGTGTCGGCCATGCGGGTCGATCTCTATTATACTGATGCCGAGGTATTCACCCACCGCCATGGAGACAGCTATGACGTGGAGATCGTGGCAAAGGAAAAAATGAACAGCCAAGTCAATCTCGGCGTGCGCTTTGATACCGAGGAGACCGTGGCGATGCAGGCCAACGCCGGGTTCATGTTCAAGAGCCGCTTCCCCTTGGTGGCTGATCTTACGCTCCGATTGGGCAAACGCATCATGGTCAGAGGAGACCTCACGTTGACGCCCTTGACCTTCAACCGCATCAAACTGTCATATCTCTACCGGCATAACGACCTCAATGTCTATGAAAAAGGCGACAAGGCCTACAACGCCACCTATAACGAGCATCTCGTGAATCTCAACCTGCTCGACTTCAACGTGCGCAACTTCAACTTCAACATCGGTGCACGGTTCGACTATTTCAACATCCATAGCCTGCTCGCACAAGTCACCTCCGAGCAGCCGACGGCAACGCTCAAGTCCGATCATTTCATCAGTTATCACGCCAACGTTACCTACAACTCTGAAGACAAATGGAATTTCCCTACTCGGGGAGCGCGTTTTGAGGGCGGTTTTGCTTACTACACAGACGACCTCGCCCGTTATCTCGACCACAAAGGCTTCAGTTCCCTGAGTGCCATGTGGCGCATGAACTTCACCTTCAGTGAGCGGATGACCATCCAGCCAATGGCTTATGGACGCCTCTTGTTTGGCTCGGACATACCTGTAGAGAAACAGAATATGATTGGCGGCGAAACGTTCAACCGTTACTTGGACGATCAGATGCCGTTTCCGGGTATGGGCTTCGTGGAGCACACCGACAATCAGTTTGTGGCCATCCAGTTGCGGGCGCAGCTCCGGATCCTGGAAAACAACTACGTCCGGGCAACCGTCACCGCTGCCCAGCACGCACAACGTCTGCGCCAAATGCTGCAACATGGGCCGATGACAGGCTATCAGCTGGCCTACTTTTATAACAGTATGTTCGGTCCGTTGGGCGCCACTCTGGGCTATGCCAGCAAGACCCGCAACCCCTATTTCTATATCAATCTTGGTTATGAGTTCTGATCCGGTCGGTCTGTTCAGGACAATGGCCTGAACGGGATCATTCTTTCGCCTGTTTCAGAGCTTCCTGGGAAAGTTTTGCCGCGATCGCTTTCGCTTTGCGGTTGACATCGTTGATGTTCGCCTTCCGATAGTAACTGCGCATGATGCCGTCAGAACTCAGCACGAGAGAGTCATCCTGCAGATATTCGATCTTGCAAGTGTCATAGCGCAGGTTGGTCACTTCATAGTTGCCGTTTCCCCCCTTCATGCGCACCTGACCGCTCGTCATCACGAGCTGACCGTTCAAAATGTGCCACTCGGTGAAGAAACTCAGTTGCGGATAAACAACCGGGCTCTCGTCCTCCAGCGATGATGCTTCGGGCACATAACCCACACTCTGAGCCGTCCAATGGCGCTTCATCCAGAAGCCATACTCACGTGGGATCATGTAAAGTTGCTTCAATGAGTCGGGCATAGCCTGCATCATGCGTTTCTGGAGACGCGGACTCATCGTCGCATATTCGCGCATCTTGGGCATGACAATATAGCACCAGATGCCTTTCAGCTCGTCCAAGTCGATCACCAAGTCTGCCTTATGTCTGTCCTGAGGATTGAGCACGACGCCGATCCAGTCACCTACCTTTATCTTGCCCATGATCTGCCGCTGCTGCGTAGCCTCGATGATGTCATAGCGGACGGGATCACTGCCGTCGTTGGGAAGCAGCACCACGACCGAGTCCGTACATCCTTCACAGGCAAGACCGTATACAGTCTTGTCGCCTTTCAGCTTCAATTCGTCATTCGAATGGCCTGATTGGGTAAGCCGGCCCGGATCTCCGCTGTGTCCGCACGAAACGGCAAGCACGGCAATTGCTATGATCTGCACGAGGGATTTGATACTCATCGACTTCTAATTTTAGGTGCAAATATAATGCAATAATTGCAAAAAATCGATCCGAAGGATAGGAATTTGAATTTTTTTATCTAATTTTGCAAGCCTAAGAAGATCATCGTAACGAACAAAAATGTACTAAGATATGAAAAAGAAAATCCAATTCAGTCTCATCTATCGGGACATGTGGCAGAGCTCAGGTAAGTTTCAGCCGCGCAAAGACCAGTTGGAACGGATCGCCCCAGTCTTCGTAGAGATGGGCTGTTTCGCCCGTGTGGAAACCAATGGCGGCGCTTTCGAGCAGGTCAACCTGCTTGCGGGCGAGAACCCGAACGATGCTGTGCGGGCCTTTTGCAAGCCCTTAAACGAGGCCGGAATAAAGACACACATGCTTGACCGCGGCTTTAACGCCCTACGAATGTACCCTGTGCCTGACGATGTGCGCCGTTTGATGTATCGTGTCAAGCACGCCCAGGGGGTCGACATCACCCGTATCTTCGACGGACTGAATGACATCCGCAACATCGCACCCTCCATCAAGTGGGCCAAGGAGGCCGGAATGACGGCCCAGGGAACGCTTTGCATCACCACATCGCCGGTACATACGCTCGAGTATTACAGCAAGTTGGCCGACGAGGAGATCGCTGCGGGCGCGGAAGAGATCTGCCTCAAGGATATGGCAGGTATCGGACAGCCGACCTTCCTCGGCAAGCTGACGAAGCTGATCAAGACTAATCACCCCGACATCATCATCGAGTATCACGGCCATTCGGGTCCCGGACTGAGCATGGCTTCCATCCTTGAAGTGTGCGAAAACGGTGCCGACGTCATCGATACGGCCATTGAGCCGCTGTCATGGGGTAAGGTTCACCCGGACGTAATCTCTGTCCAAAGCATGCTGAAGAATGCCGGATTCGATGTGCCTGAGATCAATATGGATGCCTATATGCGTGCCCGCGCGCTGACGCAGGAGTTCATCGACGAGTGGTTGGGCTATTTCATCAACCCGCAGAACAAGGTGATGAGTTCGCTGCTGCTCGGCTGCGGACTGCCCGGCGGCATGATGGGATCGATGATGGCTGATCTCGGAGGCATCCGGGGAACCATCAACAACCTGCGCAAAAAGAAGGGCGAGCCAGAGCTGAGTATGGATGACATGCTCGTGAAGCTGTTTGACGAGGTGGCCTATGTATGGCCGCGCGTGGGCTATCCACCACTCGTGACGCCGTTCTCTCAATACACCAAGAACATCGCATTGATGAACCTGCTCTCGCTCGAGCAGGGTAAGGGACGTTATGTCTACATGGATGACGCGATGTGGGGCATGATCCTCGGCAAGAGCGGCAAGATTCCGGGTACGATAGCGCCGGAGATCGTAGACCTCGCAAAGCAGCAGGGACGCGAGTTCACGGAGGCTGACCCGCACACGCTGCTGAAGGACGCGCTCGACGAATTCCGCAAGGAGATGGACGAGAACGGCTGGGAGTACGGTCAGGATGATGAGGAGCTCTTCGAACTGGCCATGCATCCGGAGCAGTATCGTAACTTCCGGAGCGGCCAGGCCAAGAAAAACTTCCTGGCAGACCTGCAGAATGCGAAGGACGCAAAGCTCGGCAGCAAGCTCTCTCCGGAGCAACTGGCCGAGTTCAAACATGCAAAAGCCGACGCCATAGTGTCTCCCGTGAAGGGCCAGATCTTCTGGGAGTTCCAGGGAGACGGCGAAGCAGCACCGGCCGTAGAGCCGTACATCGGCCGCGAATATAAGGAGGGCGCCCCCTTCTGCTTCATCCAGGCACCCTGGGGTGAGTTCGTTGAAGTTCCTGCAGCACTCGGCGGCAAGCTTGTCGAGATCAAAGCAAAGCAGGGAAGCAAGGTCGGCAAGGGCGACGTCATTGCCTATATCGAGCGCAATCAAGATTAAATGACAGGCGGAAAGGGCACTTCTCTCTTCGGGGGAAGTGCCCTTCCGCTTATGTTCACCGTCAGGC
>ONHE01000198.1 GCA_900317545.1 uncultured Prevotella sp.
GCAGCGACACCGAAGCCAAGTGGAAGGCTGCCGTGAAGGAGCATGCGCTGCCCTGGATCCATGTCTTCAACGGTCCGACAGACGGCGTCGACACGCGCTATGCCGTGAATGCTTACCCGACGAAGATCCTCATCAACCCCGACGGAACCATCAACCGCGTCATCGTGGGCGAGTCAGAGGAGTTCTATCAGTATCTCGATCAACTGTTTAAACCATAATCATGAAACCAATGAAAATGATCTTGCTGACGGCGGCCCTGCTGCTTTCAGCTTCGCTCAGAGCTACCGGCTTCGAGCTGAAAGCCCATCTCACGGGCGACAAATATGAGGGAAAGATGGTCCATCTCTACACAGGCAACGACCTGATGACGTGGCATCGGATCGACAGTGCGCGCATTCAGAACGGCCATGTGGCGTTCCGAGGCCGCCTGAAAGGAGCACAATTGCTCACCCTACGCGTATTTCCGGATGAGACGCGTGGCATGATGGGCAAGGACCGCGCGATCATGCGGCCCTTCCTCCCCATCCTGATGGGCAACGAGAAGGTCAGCGTCACGGCTGCCGTAGACTCGTTGGGCATGGACTTCGATACGCTTTCACCTTATCTATATGATTACTCCTACGTGGACATACAAGGCTCGCCGCTCGCCCGGAAGTATGCTGACTTCACCATGAAGGCCAACCGTCTGAAGGAGACTTACCAACGGGCGATGCGCCCCCACTATGCTTTCTTGGGCCGACGGGCCACCAGTCCGCTCCGCGAAGGGGTGGAGACGCTCGACGCCGCCGAACCTTCGAAGCAGGCCTATGAGGACTGCATCCGCCAGTTCGTGAACGACAACACGAACAACGCGGCCGGCCTGCAGGCGTTCTATCAGTTCTTCGACCGCTTCACGATTGACGACATCAACCGCCTCGAGGCTGCTTTCCCGACGGCGTTGCGCCGCTCCGCACTCGGCATCAAGGCCTACAACGTGATCGACAGCGCCAAAGTCTCGGCCGTGGGGGCACCCTTCTACGACTGCGAACTGCAGACTCCGGAGGGCAAGCCATTCCGCATCAGCGACTATGCGGGCAAAGGACGCTACGTGCTGCTGGAGTTCTGGGCCAGCTGGTGCGGTCCCTGCCGGGCCGACATCCCCCATCTGAAAGAAGCCTATGAGGCTTATCATCCGCAGGGATTCGAGATCATCTCGATCTCCATGGACAATAACCGGAAAGCATGGACAGGCGCCGTGGAGCGCGAACGGATGAACTGGATCCAGGGGAGCACGCTCAAAGCCTTCACGGACGGTCTTTCGAAGGCTTACAACTTCAACGGAATACCCTTCTGCATACTCGTCGGGCCCGACGGGAAGATCGTGGAGCGCAACTGGCGCGGGTCGTCCATGGACCGCGGACTGATCAAGCTCTACGGCAATCACTTCGGTTCGCGCTACGACAAGGGCAACACCGCCTTCCGCATCAACGGCTTCATCACCGATCCGGACAATCCTGACGGACATGCGGACTATACCGGAGCCGACGGCATGAAGGCCTACCTCATCACGGGCGACAGCCGTAAGGGCACCCAGAAGACCGACAGCACGGAGATCAAACTCGGCCAGTTTGTCTTCAAGGGCGACATGGGCGTAGGCTGTGCACCGGCCTATCTGCGCATCGGACCCACCAAAGGCATGAACGAGAACGTGACTACGCTCTACGTGGAGCCCGGCACACTCGGTGTCGCTTACGTCAAGAGCAACCTCGACAGGCCGTCGCGTACCCACGGATCCGTCACCCAAAGCGAGATCGAACAATTCGAGAAGGACGTCGACATGGATCGGTTGAAGGAACTGAACAAGCAATATTACGAGGCTGCAAACCGTGACAGCATCAGCAAGCTGATGGAGCCAATCCGCGAAAGGTATCAGCAGAAGACCGATGAGTTCATCAGCAGTCATCCCGCATCCTATCTCACGCCCGGCTTCCTGATGGGCAAGATGGGGTCGATGGGCTATACAGCGCTTGTGGAAGCATACAACAAACTGGACCCGAAGGTGAAAATCATGCCTGAAGCCAAGGAGATCGAGCAGGAGATTGACGTGCAGGGCAAGTTGCAGCCGGGCCAGCCCGCGCCGCTGTTCACCAAGAACGACGTGATGACTGGCAAGCCGGTGAGCCTGCAGAACTTTCGTGGGAAATACGTACTGATCGACTTCTGGGCCACCTGGTGCGTGCCCTGCCGGCAGTCGAATCCGCACATGCGACAGCTCTACGACCGCTATCACAAGAAGGGACTTGAGTTCATCTATGTCGCCGACGATGACCGGAACGAGGCAAAGCTGAAAGCTGCCATCGCGAAAGACGGCCTGAAGAAGATGCACCACGTCTTGCGCGGACTGCGGATCGTCAACCCCGCCACCTATGAGATGGACCATACGAACGACATCAGCGACCGCTACGGCATCCACTTCCTGCCTACGAAATACCTGATCGACCCTGACGGCAAGATCATCGGCAAGTTTGAGTCGGATGAGCTGGACCGTAAACTCCAGGAAATCTTCAAGTGAGAGGTCAGGAGTTGCACGGATTTCTTCATGAGAAGGAATGACTGAAGGGCGGGAGCACGGAAGTATCAGCAGGGCGGACGGGCACTTGGCAGTTTATAGGATGCCTGTCTTTTCCGACGACAGGTGTCCGTACGCCAGAGTCCCCGCAGCTTCAGAATACATCTCAGAGCACTTATTCACCCAATGAACATAGGCTCATCCCACTGCGCCCTCTGCTTCATGCACGGTCATCGACATTCTTGATGACCCGCAGATGAAGCAAAGGGCGCAGATCTTATTGCCATTCATCCGCATCACCTCATCCTTCATCCCTCATCACCTCATCCTTCATCCTTCATCACCTCATCCTTCATCCCTCATCCCCTCATCCTTCATCCTTCATCACCTCATCCTTCATCCTTCATCACCTCATCCTTCATCCTTCATCACCTCATCCTTCATCCCTCATCCCCTCATCCTTCATCCCTCATCCCCTCATCATCATACGCCCTGCGTAATGACCTGCCATGACGGCTAAGAAGCCGACGAGGAGGCTCGCCATGACGTAAAGGGCGACAATGGTGAATCGGTCTTCGCGGAAGAGCGCATGGCTCTCGTTCATGAAGGTGGAGAAGGTGGTGAAGCCGCCGCAGAAACCTGTGGTGAGCAGAAGCCGCGTCTGAGGCGAGAACCATCCACCGGCGGCGGGCAGACCGGTCAGGAATCCGAGGATCAGACAGCCCAGCACATTGACGGTGAACGTGCCCCAGGGATAGACCGCAAACATGCTTGTCTGCATCAGACGTGAGACCATGAAGCGCAGGCCGCCTCCGAAGAAGCTGCCGCAACCTACCAATAAAAACTCTTTAAACATAGTCGATGATTTTGAAATTCTCATTCGGCAGCCGACACAATGATCCCTGCCGTCATACACAAGCAGGGACCGTCAGCCGAATGCACATCATCGGCAGTTGGTTCAGGGAAGCCCCATTCCCCGGGATCGTGAAATCCGCTGCAAAATTACATATTCTCCGCCGACGGGGCAAATGATTTCCGGATTATTTGCCCCTATCGTCCGTATTTTTCGTATATTTGCATCCGACGGCTAACAGGACAGCTTCTCGTGGACATCTTGCAATCCGCCGGAAAAGAAGACATGAGGAATAGGCGAACGGGAACACAGAAACAATATGAACGGAAAGAAGGAAAAGGAAGAGAAGAAAGAAACACTTTGGAACAGAAATTATCTGAAGGTGATGGCAACCAACACGCTGCTCTACTTCGCCTTCTATGTGCTCACGCCACTGTTGCCGATCTATCTGAGCGAGCGATTCGGCACGACGAAGGACATGATCGGGCTTGTGCTGTCAGGTTATTCGGTGGCCGCCCTCCTCGTCCGCCCGTTCAGTGGCTTCGTGGTCGACAGTTTCTCGCGCAAGCGGGTGCTGATGGTCTGCCTCACCCTGTTCTTCGCTTTCTTCCTCGGCTATATCGTGGCGGGCACACTGCTCATGTTTGCCATCGTCCGGACACTCCACGGGGCGCCCTTTGGAGCCGTGACGGTGGCCAACAGCACGTGTGCGATCGACGTACTGCCGTCATCACGCCGTTCGGAGGGTATCGGCTACTATGGTCTAAGCAACAATCTGGCCATGGCCGTGGCTCCATCTGCGGGCATCTATCTGTATCGGCTCACGGGCGACTTTCAGCTACTGTTCTGGTTGGCATTGGTCATTGCACTGCTCGCAGTGGTCATCGCCGGGGGCGTGAAGCTGCCTCCGAAAGCGGTCTCCGCCCCCCACGGCAAGCTCTCCTTAGACCGATTCTTCCTCGTCCGCGGCTGGCTGCTGGCTGTGAACATCGCCTTGTTCGGTTTCTGCTTCGGGGTGCTGAGCAACTATTTAGCCCTCTACAGCAAGCAGGAGTTGGGCTTCACGGGCGGCACAGGGACCTATTTCATGCTGCTTGCGGTCGGCCTGGCGATCTCGCGGCTGCTGGGCGGGCGGGCCTTGCGCAAGGGTCGGCTGACGCAGAACGCCGGTCAGGGCATCCTGCTTTCGCTCTGCGGCTACACAGTGTTTGTCCTCTTCCACAACATGACGGGCTATTACGCCTCGGCAATCCTTATCGGATTGGGCAACGGACACATGTATCCCGCCTTTCTCAACATGTTTGTCAACGTGGCGAAACACAGTGAGCGTGGCACGGCAAACTCCAGTATCCTCACCGCATGGGATCTCGGCTTCGGCATCGGGATTCTTCTGGCAGGCATCGTGGCCGAACATGCCGGCTTCACCGCCGCGTTCTGGATGGTCGCCGGGGTGAATGCCACGGGTGCATTGCTGTTCTTCGCGGCCACCCGCGCATTTTTCCTGCAGAGAAGGAGAGATGAAAGATGAGGGGATGAGGGATGA
>ONHE01000020.1 GCA_900317545.1 uncultured Prevotella sp.
CATGAGCCCCAGAAGTCGAGGATCACATACTTGCCGCGCAGACTGGCGAGGCTTAATGGCTTGCCATTGATGTCGTTCAGCGTGAACACAGGTGCTTCCACACCGGCTGCCTGCTTCTTTGCGGAAGCGGCTTGAGCCTCTTCCTGCCGTTTCAGACGGTCGATCTGCCCCTGATAGAAAGCCTTCATACGACCGTCACGGACTGCCGGAGCGAGGTAGCTGACAGCCTCTTCCATATCCTTGACGTTCTGAAACTCGGTGACCAATACGGCACTTGCCTCAGAGGCAGCGTGCTGCTTGATGAAGTCGAACTTGGCTTTGTTGACGTTTTTCTCCAATTCCGGAGCTTTTTCTTGATATTCCTTCATGAGCTGGTCACGGTTTCCGCCGGCTTGCATACGCTTGTTCAGCGAGGCGATCAAGTCATTGAGGGGCTTCGAGGCCTCTTCCATGGCAAGATCGGCCACATGATAGTCCTGGTAGAACTTAGATCCCGTGATGTCGTAGCGTGTGGAAAAGTCACCGTTGATTTCAACAGATTCATTTGGCACAGCTATGAGCTGGAAGTACTTGCGCTCCTTTCCGGCAAGCGTTCCCGGTGTTGCAAAGATGACAGTCTTAGGCTCCTGCAGGTTGAGCGTGTACTCAAACTGCCCGTTTTTCTGCACAATGGGAGTGCGATCTTTGCCCTGGACGATCATCAGCGTGTCCCCCACATTTTTCATGTTAATCTTTACGTGCAGATCTCCGTCTGCAGCGAGGCTCGGCAAAGATGCTGCCAGCATGCCCAATCCGAATAGTATTTTCTTCATTTGCTTGTTGATTAAGTTATACATAAGACGTATTTTTATTCCTTTTAGGTTACTTGCGTGGACAAGATATAACATTTTTTACCATAAGAAAAACAGCGATACACCGGCCACCGAGATCACTGCGCCGACTATTCCTTTGACGGTTATCGGCTCGTGGAACAGATAATGGGAAGGCAGGAGAATCAAGATGGGAGTCGTAGCCATCAGTGTCGAGGCGATCCCGGCAGCCGTATACTGCACCGCCATCAGTGAAAAGCCAACGCCGAGGAACGGTCCCGAGACGACCGCAACGATCATCGCCAGCAGTCCGCGACGGTCATGGAGACTGCGGGTGAAACGGTTTCCCTCTCCTCGCAACAGCATCCAGAGCGTGTAGCAGAACAGTCCGGCGATGCAGCGGATCGCATTCGCACTGAAGGGCAGGTAGCCGACCACCGACGAGAGTTCGGTAGCAGGCACCCCGGCCGTATAGTAATCGAGACCGATCTTACTCAGCACCAAGCCTAACCCTTGTCCCAAGCCGGCTCCGATGCCATAGAGAACGCCCTTCAGCGGCAGTTGGAGTGACACGGGCGACTTGCCTTTGCCCTGACTGAACACAGAGATCGCAATGCCCGAAAGCGTGACAGCCATGGCCACCAAGGATGCCCATGAGAGCTGCTGACCGAGCATCACCCATGCCGACAGGGCCGTGAAGATGGGTGCCATTGTCATGAACAGCTGTCCGTAACGCGAGCCGATCGTCAGGTAGCTGTTGAACAAGCACCAGTCACCGAAGAAATATCCCACCACGCCGGATGCCAACAGCCACATCCAAGCCTTTGCATCAGCATGGACGGGCAGCCCGTTTCCCGTGAAGACATACATCAACAACACGGAAAGAAGCATGGCCAGCGCCATCCGCCATACATTCAACACGATGACCCCGAGATGCTTGCTCCCGATCTCGCAGGACAATGCGGCGACCGTCCATGAGAACGCTACGCCGATCGAAATGATCTCACCAATGTAATTCATACAGCCTGCAAAAATACGATTTTCTATCCGAACGGCAATGACAATTAACATATTTATATTAAGAATAAAAACTCCATAAACGCCATAAGAGGGAAAAAAGATCGGGAAAAAATTTGTAAATTGTAAAAAATCACGTACCTTTGCAGTTGATGCTTGGAGTATATCGGCATCAGACCATTGTGGGTATAAGAGGCGTTATGCTTATCTTGTCGAACTGAAACCTGAGAAATTTCAATCGTACAGACAAATGCTTGCATAGCAGCTCTCACGTTATGGCGTGGGCTGTTGCTATTCTATCTGTCTGTACAGGTTTTCTCAGGACCTCAGTTCGAAGATGGAGGCATACAGTTCCACGCTTCTCCATTACAGACAGTTGGCTTTTCCGGGACTGAAAGCTACAAACTAACAGAGAACAAGAATGAAAGAACATGCAAGACATTATTATGCAAGGGGGATTATTGTGTTCATCTCCCTGCTATACACCTTGATGCTGCAGGCACAGGATGTTTATCTTTGGGGAACAGCGAATGGGACCCGATTCCACCTCAAATTGCTAAGTTACACGGAAAAAACAGTGCAGGTTCATGCGAATTCCGAAACAGCCTACACCGGCGACATTATCATCCCAGAGAAAATAACGGCTGACGACGGCAATGAATATACCATCACGCTCGTCGACCAATCGGCCTTTAAGAATAACACCAACATCACTTCGGTCTTCATACCGGGTACGGTCACCGAAATCGGCCAATACACATTCTCAGGCTGCACTGCGCTGAAAACGGTCAAAATCGGTGAAGGTGTGAACGATATATGGAAATACGCGTTCGAGAACTGCACTGCTCTTGAGACGATATCTTTCCCTGTCAGCAACCTCAAATTTGAGAAAGAGACCTTCACGGGGAGCAACAACGTCAAGGAAGTCTATGTCTATGACACCAACCCACGCGGTGTTCAAGGCACAGATCCCTTTGAGCTGATCGGGCCGAAGGCTACGCTTTTCGTCCCCTATGGCACACAGGATACTTACAAGACACTGAATGGGTGGAAGGATTTCACCGTCAAGCCATTCCTCATCCTCGATGAATCAAAGACCTTCGAGGTGACTTCAAGAATTGAAAACATCCGCACCGTCTTCAAAAGAAAAATCAAGAGCGGCACGTGGAATTCGTTCTGCATTCCCTTCAACCTGTCTTCAGCTGACGTGCAGACTGTCTTCGGAAGCGGAACACGCGTGCTGGAGTTTGATCCGAATTCAACTGAGTCCACGCTGAACTTCGTCGATGTCACTTCCATTTCAGCCAACAAGCCTTACCTCATTAAGCCATCCGTAAGCTGGAACACATACACATTCGATTCCCAGACCATAGATCCAACGGCCACATTGACCGTTTCCGGCACCAACTATGACTTCACCGGCAGCTACTCCAATGGCTATACGCCCGTCGGATCCTATTTCATCAGCAGCAATAAATTCTATCGCGCCACGGACGACACGAACGTCCTGAAAGGCTATAGGGCCTATCTCACACCGGCAAACACAAGCTCTGGCGCCAAGTCGCTGACGTTCGCCACTTCAGAGACGACAGGAATCGGGATGCCATTGACAGAGAACGGACAGACCGCTTCGGACATCTACAGCATGGACGGACGGCTGATCCGGCGACAGGCAGCATCATTCGAAGGACTGGCTCCGGGCCTCTACATCCTGAACAAGAAGAAAATACGAATCCAATAAACAATAGGACGAAAATGAAGAAATATTATTTACCTCCCTCAATGGAGCTGGTTCGCGTATTGTCAGAGTCCATCTTGGCTCCGATCAGCGTCACGGAGAACGGAGAGCAATCACCAGACATGGGTATCGGAGGAGACAGCCCGGGGGACATGGAAGCTGATGCGAAGAAAGGAAACATGAATCTATGGGACGACTGACGGCATCCTGGCCATCATCCCTCACTTGGTATATGCTGCCCGAAGCAATCGGATAAGCAGGCCATGGTATTAATAAGGTATAGACAGAATTCAGCATTGTCTATGCCTTTTTGCATAATTAGTCAGTTGATCTGAATGAAGTCTTCGTTATTTTTCTTACCTTTGCAGCGTGCAGGAACATGATTCTCCTGCCCGATTTCCGACCAATGAAAACAAGAAACACGCTCATCAGCCTATTCGTACTATGTACCTTGGTGGCCCACGGCACACCGATCGACGGACTATTGGAACGCATCGACAAAGGCGCATCACAGAAGTTTAAAATTGAGAAGACAAGTTCGGACCGCGATTATTTCGAACTTGACCAGCAGGGAAGCCGCGTCGTCATTCGCGGGAACACCTGGGTCAACATCGCGTCCGGCATCAACTGGTATCTGAAATACTATACCGGCATTCACCTCTCGTGGAATCAGATGACGGCGAAGCTGCCTGCCCGATTGCCCAAAGTCACCATCCGCGAGCGGCACGAGACGGATCTGAAGCTCAGATATGACTTCAATTATTGTACCTTTTCCTATTCTATGGCCTTTTGGGACTGGCCCCGCTGGCAACGCGAAATAGACTGGATGGCGCTCCATGGCGTCAATCTGCCGCTCGCAATCGTAGGCACCGAGGTGGTCTGGCGTAACATGTTGCTCAAACTCGGCTATACCCACGAGGAGATAGGGCGTTTCATCGCCGGTCCCGCATTCCTCGCCTGGTGGGAGATGAACAATCTCGAGGGCTGGGGAGGGCCATTGCCTGACTCATGGTATGAGCAGCAGGAGACGCTGCAAAAGCGCATTCTGAAACGTATGCGCGAATACGGCATGGAGCCCGTACTGCCCGGCTACAGCGGCATGATGCCGCACGACGCGCACGAAAAGCTCAACCTCAACGTCACTCCCGGCGGCACCTGGAACGGTTATACGCGCCCTTCAAATCTGTCGGCCACGGACTCTCGATTTGACGAAATTGCCGATTTGTACTACCGCGAGCTGACTCGGCTCTATGGGCAGGCCAACTATTACTCGATGGATCCATTCCATGAGTCGGGCGACAACGACGCTGTCGACTATGCTGAAGCCGGACGCAAGCTGATGGCAGCCATGAAACGGGTTAACCGGAAGGCCGTATGGGTGGTGCAAGGATGGACTGAAAATCCTCGCCCACAAATGATCAAGGACCTGAATAACGGCGACCTGCTCGTGCTGGACCTGTTCTCCGAGTGCCGCCCCATGTTCGGTATTCCGTCCATCTGGCGCCGTCCAGAAGGTTACGGACAGCACGACTGGCTCTTCTGTATGCTTGAAAACTTCGGGGCTAACGTAGGCTTGCACGGCCGGATGGACCAGCTGTTGAACAACTACTACGCCGCAACGGCTCGCCCGGCGACTGACAACACGCGCCACTTACGCGGCATCGGGTTCAGCATGGAGGGATCGGAGAACAATCCGGTGATGTTCGAACTGATGAGCGAACTGCCCTGGAGAACCGAGAAGATCACTAAAGAGGAATGGCTGCAAGGCTATGTCCGGGCTCGATATGGTGCTGATGATCCGACCATCCGCCAGGTATGGCAGATCCTCGGGGCAAGCATCTACAACTGTCCGATGGGCAATAACCAGCAGGGACCGCACGAGAGTATCTTCGACGGACGTCCTTCGCTGTCCAATTTTCAGGTAAAAAGCTGGTCGAAGATGCGCAATTACTATGATCCGGAAGAAACGTTCAAGGCCGCCAGACTGATGGTCAGTGTCGCCGAGAAATATCGTGGGAACAACAATTTTGAATACGATCTCGTCGACATCGTGCGTCAGGCACTCGACGACCAGGCGCGTCTGCAGTACCTGCGGACCATAGCCGACTACAACGGATTTGCCCGCCGGCAGTTCGACATCGATGCGCAGCGATTCTTGGACATGCTCCTCCTGCAGGACAAACTGCTCGGCACGCGCAGCGAGTTCAGGCTCGGACACTGGACGGAAGCGGCCCGCGCGCTCGGCAGAACACCTGCCGAGAAGGACTTATACGAATGGAACGCCCGCGTACAGATCACGACGTGGGGCAATCGGGTATGCGCCGACCAGGGCGGACTGCGCGACTACGCCCACAAGGAGTGGCAAGGGCTGTTGAAAGACTTCTACTACATGCGGTGGAGCACATTCTTCTCGGCGCTCCGCGAGCAGATGGCACGCAACGCAAAGGCCGACAAGGACGCGCTCGGAGGCGGCCCCAACGCCAATAAGACGAGCAGTGAGCTCTTCAATATGGCATTGCCCCAAGCACCCGCAATTGACTGGTACACCTTAGAAGAGCCATGGACGAAACTGCATAACACCTACAGCAGCGCGCCCGAAGGCGACTGCATCAACATGGCCAGACAAGTAATGGACTTCCTGCAACACTGATCCGGACGGGCCATCAACGCCCTCCAGACAACAGACAACATTCACTTAGCCAATCTGAAAACAAACTGAGGATCATGCAAAAATCACAAAGACTGATCTCATTGGACGTGCTTCGCGGTCTGACCGTGATGCTGATGATTTTCGTAAACAACGGTGCGGGCGATCTGGTGTTTACCACCCTGCGCCACTCAAGATGGAACGGGATGACGCCCTGCGACCTTGTCTTCCCCACGTTCCTTTTCATTATGGGTGTCTCCACCTATCTCAGTCTGAAGAAGCAGGACTTTCAGTGGTCGCGACCGCTGGTCTTCAAGATCGTCAAGCGCACGCTGCTGCTTTTCCTCATCGGACTTTTCATCAACTGGTATCACGATTTCTGCTACAAGGGAACGATCGGACTTGACAGTCTCCGCATCATGGGCGTCATGCAACGCATCGCACTCTGCTATTTCTTCACGGCCATCTGCGCCCTCTGCAGCAAGTCGGCAGGGAGTCTGAAAGCCATTCCCGTCTGCACCGCCATCCTCCTCATCCTCTACTCCATCCTGATTCTGACAGGCGGAGGCTACACATACGACTCCTCCACCAACCTCCTTTCAGTCGTCGACCGCCATGTGCTCGGCGAGGCCCATCTTTATCACAAGAGCCCCGTAGACCCCGAGGGGCTGCTCTCCACGCTGTCTGCCGTGGCTCAAACGATGATCGGTTTCTGGTGCGGAAAGCTCATGTCAGAAGCCCAAACCATTCAGGACAAAATGCTGCGGCTGCTCTTGGCTGCCGTCATCCTGACGCTTCTCGGCTGGCTGTTGACGTTTGCCATGCCGCTGAACAAGCGCATCTGGAGCCCTTCCTACGTGCTGACAACCTGCGGTTATGCCCTTTCGCTCTGGGCGCTGCTGATCTATGCCCTCGACTACCGTCACGTTTCCGGCCGTCGTCTGACAGATCTATGCCTCATCTACGGTACCAATCCCCTGTTCCTTTATGTCCTCAGCGAGCTGATAGGGATCGCTTTCAACAACTCCGGCGTGAAGATGCAGGTCTACGGGACACTGCTTGCCGTCATCCCGAACGGCTACTGGGCTTCGGTCGCCTACAGTCTGCTTTTCACCTCCATGCATGCGCTGCTCGGCTATCCACTATGGAAACGCCGCATCTTCATCAAGCTGTAGACCGGCTGCCCTCTGATGATCGCTGCCGGGAACACCGCAATCGTAAAGAATGTTAATATCCGTTTGGAATCCGACAGCTAATGTGTCTTTTCTTTGAACGACTCATACAGGAATGGAAGAAAGCGCATTTGTTGAACGCATCGTTCCGCTCCGGCGGAAGGTGATGGCTGCCAGCCTCAACGCAGGAGCTACAAGAAACGAAGCCGAAGACATCGCCCAGGATGTGCTGCTGCGTTTCTGGCAGATGCGAAACGAGCTGAGCAGCGTCCGCTCATTGGACGCCTTGGCCGCCCGCATGGCCCGGAACATGACGCTCAACATGCACCGCCGGAGGCCGCACCTGTCATTGGACGAGTCGAAAGCGCCGCTCCAAATCGTCACAACGGCCACTCCGTCAAGGCTATTGGAAGAAAAGGAAGCCACAGAATGGCTCTATCGGAAACTCGACGAGCTGCCTGCCACCGAGCATAGCATTCTCTATATGCGCCAGGTGGAACGTCTCTCGGGACGGGACATCGCCCGGATCTTGGGCATCGAGGAATCGTCCGTGAGCACCTTATTGGCAAGGGCGCGCCGCAAAATGTTGCAAGAAATCGAGAGGAGGAACAGGAAATGACCGCTTACACACAAGAATACATCGGCCGACTCATCGCCCGTTTCATGGACGGATTGACGACCTTGGAAGAGGAAAGACAGCTTTCCGACTACTTCCGCACGGCGGATGACGTGCCCGAAGGATGGCGGAACTACCAGGAGCTGTTTGCTTACTTCGACCGAGGAATGAAAGATGACGAAGCCGAAGAAGTCCTTCGGCCTTTGCGGGCGGATGCTCCCATACTCCGGAAGCGATGGAAAGTGGCAGCCGCTGCGGCCGTCCTGATCCTGCTGACGGCTCTTCCGCTTGTATTGTTCCATCGCGAATCGCAACCGCTCACAACCCGAATCGAGCCGGCACAGAAGTCCGACGCCCTGGCCGCAGCACCCTCTTCTGTCACGCTCCCCATGCCCGACTCACAGCCGGAGGCCGACTCTGCGCGGACCGAAAAGCCTGCCCCACGCAGCCGAAGCCTGCTCCCCGATAAGCCGGAAGCAGCTTCCGCCGTGCCCGCAGCCGCCCTTCCGCAGACGGCGGAGAGCGAATCAGCCGACAACGAAGCCATCCTCCTCGAACAGGAAAAGATCGACCGGGCCATCGCGGAAGCACGCTTCGAGGTCATCAACGCATCCATGCAGGCCCGGGGCTATCAGACAGTTTACAACGAAGACGGATCCATCGAATATAGAAAAATGAACGTAAACCCTCAAAACATCAAGGAAATATGAAGACAAGAAGATTTCTGTCAATGATGCTCCTGCTGACTTTTCTCCCGACGGGAATGTCGGCTCAGCAGCACATCGAACAGGCCTTCAGGCAATTCATCAAGCATACGAAGGTCAGCAAGTTTGAATCCAAAGGAAACGAACCGGGCCAGAAGGGCTTCAAGAGCTATCTGAACACCTACACGTTCACGCTTCCCGCCACCGCCGCAGCATCCATCGAGACGCTCAACAGTGCCTTTGCGGCCGACGAGGAAGCCTCCTACAACACCATCCGCGTGACGGACGGCGAGCGCAAAGGCGTGGTCAGTCTCACGATGGCCAACCGTTCGGCCGTCATACTCGGTGAGAATTACGCCAACCTGACATTGATGTGCTACGCCGATCCAAAGGATTCGACCATGCGGTATGCCTACGCCGTGGAGTGGGAACCAGCTAAGGACGGGCAGATCAGAGGCCGTCTCGTCAGCTCCTATTCACGCCGACCGAAAGACAGACGTGAGACCACCGATGAGCGGATCCTGCGCTTCTCGTTTCCGACGCTCACCTCTGCCCTTGGCAGCACGGACAGACAGTCGCATGTGATCCAGCGTATTGATAAGGCGCTGAATGAGAATGACCTCAAGCAACTGCGCAAACGGTGGAGCAGCAAGAGCGGGAAAATAATGGAGGATGTAAATAAAATGATCCGCGAAGGAAAGGCCCAGTATGTCATCAACGACACCCTGACGCTCCCGGCCGAGATGGATGCCGCCACCTGGCTGGCACAGTTCAACGCGCTGAAGAACCTTGTGCTCAAGGCGCCCGACAGCAACACCACCTCCTACTATGTCTCCACCATCTACGATCTCTGTCGAAACGCCGGGACACTCGACGCGGATGCCCGGCTCATCGTGCAGAAGGAGCTGCGCAACATGATCGATGCGGTCAAAGATCAGTTTCTGAAAGACCTGCTCGAACAGTCGGTCGGGAACATCGGGAAGACGGCAGCGCAGCCCTGAGACCGCAGCAACAGACTACGTAAAGACTGAAAACAAATAAGACATCAATGATCAACAAAACAACAACATGGCAACTGACCTGCTCGCTGGCGGGCCTGACCTTCGCAGGTCAGGCCCTCGGTCAGTCGGCCGAGAGCCGACAGCAGCAACGTCCCAACATCATTTTCATCCTCGCCGACGACCTCGGTATCGGCGACATCAGCCCCTACGGACAGCGGCTGATCCGCACGCCACACCTCCAACAGCTGGCAGATGAGGGCATGACATTCACGCAATGCTACGCCGGCACCGCCGTTTCGGCTCCCTCGCGAGCCTCGCTGATGACGGGAAAGCATACGGGTCACACCTACATACGCGGCAACAAGGGCGCCGATCCTGAAGGACAGGTGCCTATGGAAGCCGGTACGTACACGCTGGCCGAGATGTTCCGGAACACCGGATACGCCACGGGCTGCTTCGGGAAGTGGGGACTCGGCTATCCGGGATCGGTCTCCGACCCGACGAAAGTGGGCTTCGACCGCTTCTACGGATACAATTGTCAGACACTGGCCCATGACTATTACCCCGACCATCTATGGGACAACGACCGCCGGGTGGAGCTTCCGATGAACCGTGACCAGCAGGAAGGCGTCTACTCCGCCGACATGATCCACCGCAAGGCACTCGACTTCATCCGCCAGAACAGCAAAAGGCCGTTCTTCGCCTACCTCTCCTACACGCTGCCCCACGCCGAACTGCGACTGCCGGAAGACAGCACCTTCGGCTACTATGCACGTCTCATCCCCGACCGCGACGAGAAAGCCTTCGCCCCGCAGAATCCGAACGCACGCGGCGCCTACGGTCCGCAGCGCCGGCCGCTGGCTGCTTTTGCCGCGATGGTGACACGGTTGGACCGCTACGTGGGCGACGTCATGCAGCTGCTGCGCGAGCTCGGGATCGACCGGAACACCATCCTCATCTTCACCTCCGACAACGGCCCGCACCGCGAGGGCGGCGCCAACCCCGACTATTTTGACAGCTACGCGCAGTTCCGCGGCATCAAGCGCGATCTCTATGAGGGCGGCATCCGCGTGCCGATGATCATCCGCTGTCCGGGCACCATCGTGCCGGGGAGCAAGTCGGAGCATATCATGGCCTTCTGGGACATGATGCCCACGTTTGCCGAACTGGCCGGCGGACGAGTGAAAGGCCACGTGGACGGCATCTCGTTCGTTCCGTCACTGACCGGCAATGGTTGTCAGCGCGAACACGACTGGCTCTACTGGGAGTTCCATGAACAGGGAGGAAAGCAGGCCGTACGCATGGGACGGTGGAAAGGCGTCAGACTGATGGTCGACGAACCGACGAAGACTCGCTTCGAGCTTTATGACCTCGAGACCGACCAGCACGAAGATCACAACCTCGCCGGGCAACATCCCGACATCGTGAAAAAGATGCTCCGGAGGATGAAGAAAGAACATGAGAAATCCGAACTGTTTGAATTTGGAAGCTCCGCGCCCACGCGGTGACCGCCACGCAGGGCTGTGAGGCTGCCCGCAAAAGACCGTAGAAGGTCTGCAATCCCGTGCATACGGATCTGCCGCATGCACGGGATTTTTCGTGTGTCCACCTGCTGAAGCACCTCCCTAAAGTCAGGCAATAAACCTTCGTGGGGCACTTCCAATCCTCCACATGGCTCACTTCACACAGCCAAAAACGTCCGCCCGCTATCTGCACGAGCAACGTAGGGGCGATCTGCGTATCCATCCGCACGGACGCATAGGCTCCTGCGGGGTGGTGCAAGCCTCCTTTCCTGCCTCGGCCCGAAACAAGCGACGTTACTATCTGATAATCAATGCGTTGGCGGAGCTATCATTTGGACCGTCGAAAGCATAGCTCTTGGCCGCCCAAAGCATAGCTCTTGACCGCCGAAAGGATAGCTCCGGGCGGCGCACTTGACAGGTCCGCACAGAAGGGGGGTGTGAAACGGGGAGTGAGGAGGAGAAATCCAGGCTCTCCATGAATGGCCGGTCGCCCTTGCAGAGGAAGTCTACGGGCTGTCGGAATGAGGGATGAGGAAGGACCGGAGAGGCGAAACACCATATCTATATCAAGAAGGAGACCGTCGGGAAGACTAAAAAAGGTGAAAACGGAGCATAATTACAAATAAATGATTATATTTGCAGACCATTAGAATATATATTCGAGTATAAGCACACTATGAACATTTTAGAGTTAAGTGAACAAGAGATAATCCGGCGTCAGAGTCTGGAAGAACTGCGCAAGATGGGCATTAACCCCTATCCCGCCGCTGAGTTTCCCGTAGACTGGTATTCCACCGACATCATAGAATGGTTTAAGAAAAGCGGTGAAGCACGTGACGTGACAATAGCAGGCCGCATCATGAGCAAGCGCATTATGGGTAAGGCCAGTTTCATGGAGCTGCAAGACAGCAAAGGCAGAATACAGGTTTACATAACTCGCGACGATCTATGCCCTGGTGAAGACAAGGACCTCTATAATAAGGTATTTAAGAAATTGCTTGACATCGGCGACATCGTGGGCGTGACGGGCTATGTTTTCGAAACCCAGACGGGTGAGATTACCGTCCATGCGAAGAGCCTCACGATCCTGGCCAAGAGTCTGAAGCCGCTGCCCATCGTGAAATACAAGGACGGCGTGGCCTATGACAAGTTTGACGATCCCGAGATGCGTGCCCGCCAGCGATATGTCGACCTGATCGTCAACGGCGGAGTGAAGGATACCTTCATCAAGCGTGCCACTATATTGCGTACCATGCGTAAAGTATTCGATGAAGCAGGGTTCACGGAGGTCGAGACCCCGATTCTGCAGAGCATCGCAGGCGGTGCCAGCGCCCGTCCTTTCATCACCCACTTCAACGCCTTGAATATTGACATGTACATGCGCATCGCAACCGAGCTCTACTTGAAGCGCCTGATCGTGGGCGGTTTCGAAGGTGTGTACGAGATTGGGAAGAACTTCCGCAACGAGGGAATGGACAGATTTCACAACCCGGAGTTCACCTGCATGGAACTCTATGTGCCATATAAGGACTACAACTGGATGATGTCGTTCACCGAGCGACTGCTTGAGACTATCTGCATTGCCGTCAACGGCACCGACGAAGTGATGGTCGGTGACAAGAAGGTGAGCTTCAAGGCCCCCTTCAAGCGCATCCCCATCCTCGATGCCATTAAGGAGAAGACCGGCTACGACCTTGACGGGAGGAGCGAGGAGGAGATCCGCCGCATCGCCGTAGAAGAGCTCAAGATGGACAGCATCGATGAAAGCTTCGGCAAAGGAAAACTCATCGACGAGATCTTCGGCGAGTTCTGCGAAGGCTCCTTCATACAGCCGACGTTCGTGATCGACTATCCCGTGGAGATGAGTCCGTTGACCAAGATGCACCGAACGAAGCCCGGACTGACCGAACGTTTCGAATTGATGGTCAACGGAAAGGAACTGGCCAACGCCTATTCGGAACTCAACGACCCCATAGACCAGGAACAGCGATTCGTCGATCAGATGAAACTCGCTGACAAGGGCGATGACGAGGCAATGATCATCGACCAGGATTTCCTGCGCGCATTGCAGTATGGCATGCCCCCCACGTCAGGTATCGGCATCGGAATAGACCGGCTCGTCATGCTCATGACTGGTAAGGAGAACATCCAGGAGATCATGCTCTTCCCACAACTGAAGCCGGAAGCAAGGATGCCACAGAGCACTTTGAAAGAGTGGGAGGCTATCGGCGTGCCGGAAGACGAAGTCTACGTGCTGCGCAAGGCCGGATTCAACCTGCTCTCCGACATCAAGGACCAGAACCCGCAGGGGCTCCAGCAGAAGCTCGGAGAGATCCACAAGAAATATAACCTGCCCTTCGAGAAACCCTCCGTCGAGACCTTGCAGGGCTGGATCAACAAAGTATAACCTCACGCCACCGCCCCTCCCCTGTCGGGGAAGGGATCAGGCGTCGTGCACCAACCGTCAGTCAAGACAATCGGCATCCCGATTCTGCCCCACGGGGGACAGACATAAGGAGCAACGACATGTTTAAGGTAGGTAAAATAGCAATCATAGGAGGCGGGAGCTGGGCTACCGCCATCGCCAAGATCGTGGTGAGTCACACGCACCATATCGGGTGGTATATGCGCCGCGATGACCGTATCGAGGATTTCCTGCGATTAGGTCACAACCCTGCATACCTTACCAGTGTGCATTTCAAGACGGATGAAATCTTCTTCTCATCCGACATCAACAAGATCGTCGAAGCTTATGACACGCTGCTCTTCGTGACCCCTTCGCCCTACCTGAAGAACCATCTGAAGAAGCTCAAGACCCGCATCCGCGACAAGTTCATCATCACGGCGATCAAAGGAATCGTGCCTGACGAGAATCTCTCGTGCTCGGAATACTTCCACCAGGTCTATGATGTCCCCAATCCGAACCTTGCCTGCATCGGCGGCCCTTCACATGCCGAGGAGGTCGCGTTGGAACGCTTGAGCTACCTCACCGTAGGCTGCTCGGACATCGAGAAGGCGCGTGCGTTTTCGCAAGTGATCGACTCCGACTACATTAAGACAAAGACCTCAAGCGACGTTGTGGGCATAGAGTACTCTTCCGTGCTGAAGAATGTCTATGCCATCGCAGCCGGCATCTGCTCCGGTCTGAAATATGGCGACAACTTCCAGGCCGTACTCATGTCCAACGCCGTGCAGGAGATGTCGCGCTTCCTGGCGGCTATCCATCCCATAGAGCGCAACGTTTACGACAGCGTTTACCTCGGCGACCTGCTCGTGACGGGCTATTCGAACTTCTCACGCAACCGCACATTCGGCACCATGATCGGCAAGGGCTACTCCGTCAAGAGTGCCCAGATCGAGATGGAGATGATCGCCGAGGGCTATTATGGCACCAAGTGCATGAAGGAAATCAACCGTCACATGCACGTGAACATGCCCATCCTCGATGCCGTCTACAACATCCTCTACGAACGGATCAATCCCCAGATAGAAATAAAGTTATTAACAGATTCATTCAGATAACAAAGCATGAAACAGATTTCAGTTGACATCACAAAGGCAGCACAGTTCTTGGAAGCTGGCACCGTGGAGGCCTACGAGCCTAAAGTTAAAGCTGCGCAGGAAGCGCTCGAACAGGGAACATGTCCCGGAAACGACTTCTTGGGATGGCTCCATCTGCCTTCGGGCATCACGGACGATTTCCTCGGCGAAGTGGAAGCAACCGCCAAGACCCTGCGCGAGAAGTGTGAGGTCATCGTAGTGGCCGGTATCGGCGGCAGCTATTTAGGAGCCCGTGCCGTCATCGAGGCCCTTGGAAACAGCTTTGCCTGGCTCGTTCGAGATGCCGGAAACCCCACCATCGTCTTCGCAGGCAACAATATCGGAGAAGATTATCTGGCAGAACTGACCGACTATCTGCGTGACAAGCGCTTCGGAGTGATCAATATCTCCAAGTCGGGAACCACCACTGAGACCGCCCTGACATTCCGCTTGCTGAAGAAGCAGTGTGAAGCGCAGCGCGGAAAGGCTGAAGCCAAAGAAGTCATCGTGGCCATCACCGACGCGCACAAGGGTGCTGCACGCGCGGCAGCCGATCAGGAGGGCTACAAGACATTCGACATCCCGGACAACGTAGGCGGCCGGTTCTCGGTGCTGACACCCGTAGGACTGCTGCCCATAGCCTGTGCAGGCTTCGACATCCGGCAGTTTGTGAAGGGCGCGGCCGATATGGAAAAGGCATCCGGAACAGACGTTCCATTCGCCGAGAATATCTGTGCGCAGTATGCAGCCGTACGCCAGGCATTGTACACTGTGGCAGGGAAGAAAATCGAGATCATAGCCAACTTTGATCCGAAGCTGCACTTCATCGCCGAATGGTGGAAACAATTGTACGGCGAGAGCGAAGGGAAGGACCACAAGGGGATATTCCCGGCTGCATGTGACTTTACCACTGACCTGCACTCCATGGGCCAATGGATCCAGGACGGCGAGCGTTCGATCTTTGAGACGGTGATCTCCGTGGAAGAGCCAAACCGTCAGTTGAACTTCCCCCACGATGATGAGAACCTCGACGGGCTGAACTTTTTGGCCGGCAAACGTGTGGACGAGGTGAACAAGATGGCAGAACTGGGCACGCAACTGGCACACGTCGACGGCGGCGTACCTAACATCCGGATCGTCCTCCCGGCCTTGAACGCCTACTATATCGGCCAAATGATCTACTTCTTCGAGCGTGCCTGCGGCATCAGCGGACTGCTTGAGGAGGTCAATCCGTTCAATCAGCCGGGCGTGGAAGCCTATAAGAAGAATATGTTTGCATTGCTCAACAAGCCCGGATATGAAGCTGAAAGCAAGGCGATCAGGGCAAGAATAGGCTGCGAATGATGTTTCAGAAGGAAATAAAACGATATCTTGACCGGCACGGCTTTGGCACATTCAGCCCCAAAGCCGTGCTTTTTGACATGGACGGCGTGCTCTATGACTCCATGCCCAACCACGTCCAGGCCTGGCGAAAGTCCATGGCGACGTTCGGGATTGACATGACTGCCGCTGACGCATACGCCACCGAGGGGATGAAAGGCGTTGACACGATCCGCATGTTCGCCCGTGAGCAACAGGGAAAGCTGCTCTCCGAGGCCGAGGCACAGAAGATGTACGACCTGAAGTCGCAGCTTTTCCATGAGATGCCCACGGCTCCTGTCTTCGACGGAGTGACCGATCTGATGGGTAAGATCAGGGCAGCGGGCCTGACGGTCGGCATCGTCACGGGTTCCGGACAGAAGCCCTTGATCCGCCGACTGCTTGATGACTTCGGAGCATACGTCGACGAAGCGCATCTCGTGACGGCCTACAACGTGAGCCGGGGCAAGCCTGCGCCGGATCCATATCTGAAAGGTCTCGAACTGGCAGGCGGGCTCCACCCCTGGGAAGGCATTGTCGTGGAGAACGCTCCATTGGGCGTTCGGGCCGGCGTAGCGGCCAACATCTTCACCGTGGCGATCAATAGTGGCCCACTGCCCGACTCGTCACTGCTCGACGAAGGCGCAGACTTGATCTTCCACTCCATCCGTGCATTCTGCGATGTGTGGGAAGACATGCTTCAATAATAATTAAGATTGATAAGGGATTTATAAGTTAAAAGATAACAACAGACTATCGCTCTGTGTGTTATCTTTTATATTTTTGTGCCCAAAACCAATCACCCGTCATGAATCAATCAGCATTTTTCATGATCTGCATCCTGCTGCTGTGCCGCTCGGTACAGGCCCAGGACTGCGTGGTAAGCGATCTCTTTACCCGCATACCGATACGTGACGTGAAGGTGACCGTCGACAGTGTCTTCATCGGAAACACCACCTGGCGCGGCACCTGCAGCCTTCCGCCCTTCTTCCATCGTGCCTCTTTCGAAAAGAAAGGCTACATGCGCGAGACGCTCACACAGGAAGAGGTGCGGCGCGACACGATCTTCCTCATCCCCGAAGCGCATCAGATCGAGGAAGTGACAATATGGGGGCGCCGGATGATCAATGCAGACAGCCTCCGCAAAAGCATCCCCTGGAAGGACCATCTGCATGTCGCGCCCCACTCTCCGCTTGAATTCGACTTCGCCAAAATGATCGACCGGCGCTACCGGAGAGACATGAAGCAGCTCAGGAAAATGCGCCAGTTGTTCAACGAATGGGACGAACAGGAAAAGCAACGAGATCCCATCCTGCGCGCATATGAGCAGACGCAGGCTGAGATGGGAGTGCAGAAAAAGAAGCCGACGACGGCTAAATGACGACCGCCGTGCCGCTGACGGCCACCATGAGCATGGATCCTTCAGCGCCTACCGTTTCATAATCAATGTCTATACTGAGTATGGCGTTGGCACCGAGTTCACGTGCGCGCTCCGTCATTTCTTCCATTGAAGCGTCCTTGGCACGCTTCAATACACGCTCATAGGCTCCTGCGCGACCGCCTACGATGTCACGCACGCCTGCCAGAAAATCCTTGAAGATGTTGGCACCGACAATGCTCTCGCCCGTGACAATGCCTTTATACTCGCGGACCGGCCGTCCCTCGATGGACGGGGTGGTTGAAAGGATGAGATCATTCATATAATATAGGGTTTGGATGATGACGGGATGAAAGGATGAAAGGATGAGAAGGATGATGGGGATGAAGAGATGAGGAGGGCGGTCAGAGCGTGATTTCAGCCGACCCGAAGCATCGGTGGTGGTCCCGGTCATAGATGACGCAGAACTGACCCGGTGCCACTCCATGGATTTTATCCTCCGAATGGATCATCGCCTCATGATATCCGGCTGTCGGGAAAGCCGTCTCGCCGCACTCGGCCCCAGTGGTGTCGACCGCCGGAACGGCTGCTGCTGTCAGCGGTTCGATATAGCCTCGATGGAACTCCGGGGTGTGGCGGATCTTGAACGTGATCGGAATCCAGTTGGAAGATGAGGAGGATGAGGGGATGAAGGGATGAGAGGATGAAGGGATGAGAGGATGAGAAGATGAGTTGGGCGAGGAGGATGAGGGATCAGCCTGGCCGGTTTCGTTGTGCCCGACGAGATCTGCGGCCGCCTCGGGGGCAACTGTCAGCCAGTGGAGGTCATGCACCCTGAAGTCCTGCTTGTAGGCAGTCTCGGGATCATAGCCATGACTGACGTAGAGCACATTGTGCTCCACATCTTTTCGGATCACAAACCAAGGACCGCCGCCCAGCCCCAATCCCTTGCGCTGGCCGATGGTGTGGAACCACAAACCGCGATGTTCGCCGATCCTGCGGCCGGTTTCCATCTCGATGATATCGCCCGGCTGCTCGCCGAGGTAGCGTCGTAAGTATTCGTTATAGTCGATCTGTCCGAGGAAGCAAATGCCCTGACTGTCCTTGCGGCGGGCATTGACGAGATGCTCGCGCTCGGCAATCGCCCGGACCTCTTCTTTCATCATGTGCCCGATGGGGAACAAAGCCTTGCGCAGTTGCCAGTCATATATCTGTGCCAGAAAGTCGGTCTGATCCTTCACGGGATCAGGACTCGTGGTCAGCCATTTGCGTCCCGCGATCCACTCCGTCTGCGCATAGTGGCCCGTGGCGATCAGATCATAGTCGTGGCCCATCTTCTCATCGAAGGCGCCGAACTTGATCAGTCGGTTGCACATCACGTCCGGGTTGGGCGTGAATCCGGCTTTCACCTTCTCCATCGTGTATCTCGTCACCTGATCCCAGTATTCTCTGTGGCAGTCGACCACCTGCAACCGGCATCCGTAACGAGCCGCCACGGCGGTCGCCATTTCCAAGTCTTCCTCGCTCGAGCAGTTCCATTCCTCCTGCTCCTCGGGCCCAATCTTGATGTAAAAGCAATCGGGATGAAGGCCTTGACGGGCCAGCTCACAGACAACCACACTCGAATCGACGCCTCCGGAAAGGAGCACCGCAATTCGCTTATCTCGGATTTGATCATATTGTATCATACGGCAAAATTACACAAAATAATCGAAAAACGACACTCGCAGCTGTTGAAAAACAGACCGCAACGCAGCTCCGGGGGATCCACTTACAAGAATCAACTCCGCCATAATAATCGTATTCGCTCACCGAGCACCTCTGCAGAACACCCAAAAAGATTTAATTAATGTTAAAAATGGGGGGGGTAAAAGATCAAAAAGCAAACAACTCTATAATTAATTTCCTATATTTGTGAGGATAATTATTATTAAACCTTAAAGAGAGAGATTTATGAAAAGACGACTAACAATGACTCTTGCCGGGCTATTGCTGTGTATAGGAATGGCGCTGGCGCAGACGCAAGTCAAGGGAATCGTGGTGTCTCAAGAGGATGGAGAGCCCATTGTCGGGGCTTCCGTCATGATTGTAGGCACCAAGATGGGTACTGTTACCGACGTGAATGGCAATTTCTCTTTGAATGCCGAAAGAGGAAAGAAGCTTCGCGTCACTTATTTGGGCATGGTTCCCAAGGATGTGACAGCTGCTGACAACATGCGCATCGAGCTCACGCCCGAAGACCGGACCTTGAATGAAGTTGTGGTCACCGCCATGGGCATCAAGCGCGAAGCGAAGGCATTGGGCTTCTCTGCCACCTCCGTAAAAGGCGAGGAAATGGCCCAAGCACGCACCAACGACATTATGTCGAGTTTGGCCGGCAAGGTGGCCGGAGTGCAGATCACTTCCTCATCGGGTGATCCCGGCGGCTCCAAGTCGGTGATTATCCGCGGTATCAGTTCGCTAAGCGGCAACAATCAACCGTTGTATATCATCGACGGCGTGCCTCTCACCAATGCGGCCGTATATGGTGACGATGGACTGAACAAAGGCTATGACTTCGGTAATGGCGCCTCGGCCGTCAACCCAGACGATGTAGAGAGCATGACTATCTTGAAAGGTGCAGCCGCCACAGCCCTCTATGGCAGCCGCGCCGCCAATGGTGTCATCTTGATTACCACCAAGAGTGGCTCCAAGCAGAAGGGTGTCGGCGTGGAATACAACGGCGGCCTACAGTGGGAACAGGTGATGCGTCTGCCCCAGATGCAGAATGAGTTCGGCATGGGATGGTATGGTGAGAAGACCATGCTGGAGAACGGATCGTGGGGCCCAAGATTCGATGGCTCTTTCCTGCGCTATGGAAACGTTTACAATAATTCACAGCAACGCAAGAGCTATGTAGCCATCCCGGACAACCTGAGGGATTTCTACGATACCGGATTCCGCTACAACAACAGCGTCTCATTCAACGGCGCCAGCGACAAGAGCACGTATTTCGTGTCGCTGTCACAGATTAGCGACAACGGAATCATGCCTACCGACGCCGACAGCTATCGCAAGTACACGTTCTCGGCACGTGGAAGTCACAAGGTAGGAGATGTGACCATCAGCACGTCACTCAACTATGCCTATCAGCATAACAACTTTGTGAGCACCGGACAGTCGAAGACTTCAGTAGGAAACGCATTGGCGCAGACGCCGCGCGACATCAGTATCGTTGAGTTTGCCGACCTCACTAACCCGTTCCATTCACCCGGTTATTACTATACACCGTATGGAGTGACCAATCCTTATTATATATTGGAGAACTTCAAGAACGAGTATGAGAGTGAGCGTTTCTATGGAAAACTACAGGTAGACTATGATTTCCTGAAATATTTCAAGTTGACCTACCGCTTCAGTCTGGATACGAACACCGGGCAACGCAATTTAGGCGAGCCTAATCTGTCAGCCATGTTCGTAGGGACGCCCAACTATGAGGACTGTCTGAAGGCGCTTACGGGAACGGTCGAACAGCAGACAACGCGTCAGAGGGAGATCAATCAAGACCTTATGATCACATTCGACAAGGACTTGCCCTACAATCTCCATGTGAATGCCATGGCCGGTTTCAATGGGAACGAGCGCAAGTATAGCTATCTGCAAGGTACGGTGACCAACCTCAGCATTCCAACTTATTTCAATCTGAGTAATTCAGCGGAGAAGCCCACACTGAAACAGTATATGTCACTGCGCAGACTGATGGGTGTCTATGGACAGGCCGAACTGACCTGGCGAAACATGGTTTATCTGACACTTACGGCCCGTAACGACTGGTCATCCACGCTGCCTGCCGGCAACCGTTCGTTCTTCTATCCCGGCGCTACGGTCAGTTTCCTGTTTTCGGAGCTGTTCAATGATGAGTTGAGAAAGACCATCAACTTTGGCAAATTGAGAATTGCGTGGGGTAAGACAGGCAATGACGCGAGTGTCTATATGACCAACTCCGTCTACGCACAGGCCCTGGCCAACTCGAGCGGATGGGCCGACAGCAAGTTCCCCTTCACCAAGACTTCCACCAATGCTTATTCGTTAGGCAACATCTTAGGTAGCTCCACCTTGAGTCCGGAGATGACGACCGAGCTTGAGTTTGGATTGAACATGGCCTTCCTGCAGAATCGTCTGTCGTTCGATGCATCTTACTACAACCGCACGAGCGACAAGCAAATCTTGTCCCTGAACATGGATCCGGCTTCAGGATATACGGCTCAGAACATCAATATCGGTAAGGTTCGCAACCACGGCATTGAGGCTTTGGTGACGGTGGTGCCTGTTCGGGTGCGCAACTTTGAATGGAGTCTGTCATGGAACTTTACCAAGAACTGGAACAAGGTGATAGATCTGCCCGACGAATTAGGCGGCGAGGCAAACATCTACGGATTGTCAGGCGGCACCGGACTGTATGCCGTCGAGGGCAATGAGATGGGCGTATTCAAGGCTTACGTGCCCAAACGGAATCCGGAAGGAAAGATCGTTGTCGACAACAAGGGTCTTCCCGTCAAGGGAAATCAGGAGATTGTGGGCAGCATCAACTACAAGTACCAGATGGGCTTCAACAACACACTGACCTACAAGGACTTCTCGCTCGCTTTCAATGTCGACGTGCGTCATGGAGGCGTGATGTATTCCCGTACGAAGGCCATCAACTATTTCGTTGGAAATGCGATCCAGACTGCTTACAACGACCGCAATCCGTGGGTGATACCCAACACGGTAACGGAAGTCGGAAAGGATAACTCCGGCAATCCAATCTATGCTGACAATAACATTGCACTCAATGCCACCCAGATCTACAACTTCTGGAACGACGGCGGCGAATTGCTGGATCGAGGCTTCCTGATCAGCAAAAGCTACGTGAAACTGCGCTCCTTAGTATTCACCTGGAATCTTCCCAAACGGTGGTTCAACAAGATTTTCATCAAGGGAGCAAGCCTGTCTGTCTTCGGAAACAATCTGCTGATGTGGACACCGTCGGACAATACGTTCGTCGATCCAGAATCCTCTTCGTTCGGAAATGACCTTCGTGGCAACTATGGTGAATATTCCACCAATCCGAGCTCGCGCAACTTCGGTTTCAATGTGAACGTTAAATTCTAACCTAAAGACAGAATTCTATATGAAAAAGATATTATTTTTAGCTGCTATCGGAACCATGTTGCTGTCAGGGTGCGATCTCGACATCAACGAAGATCCGAACTATCCCGCCTCAAGCGAGGTGACTACTGACCTCGTATTTCCAGCGGTCGAGAACGCGATTGCCGATGCTTCGGGCGACCAGATGTTCAACTACGCGGGCTTCTTTGCACAATATTTCGACCAAATGCCAGAGGCCAACCAGTACAACGACGTGGCCGAGCTGCATTTGGATGAGAAGTCCGACTTGTTCGTCCGTTGCTACCGCAGTCTCTATGCGGGTGCTCTGGCCGACATCGCCGACATTCTGAAGCGCACGGAGAATACTTCTGATATCTATGCCTGCACGGTGATGCGCGCGCTGACCTATCAACTGCTCGTCGACAACATGAGCGATGCACCTTACTCAGAGGCTCTGATGGGCTCTGCCAATGCCAAACCCAAGTGGGACGATGGGCAGACTATCTATGAAGGCGTGCTGAAAGAGTTAGACGAAGCCGAGAGCAAACTGACGGGCGAAATCATGACGCTCACCGACCCGATGCTCAATAAGAACATGAATCAGTGGCGGGGATTTGCCAATGCCCTGCGCCTGCGCATGTACATGCGGCTCATCGACGGCAATGTGGATGCCTCGGGCTATACGGCAAAAGTGAAAAAACTCGTCGCCGACAACAACTTCTTCAAGGGCGATGTCGCATGGGATGTCTTCAGCAATGCAGAGGGCCAGTACAATCCCTGGTATCAGTCGAAGTTCCGCCTGGGCACCGCCAACCACTGCGCAGCCCTCCCGTTGGTGTCCTATTACAAGATCACCTCTGATCCTCGTATCAGTTTTGCCCTCGCCAAAGCCTCCAAGAGCAAGGAGTATGTGGGCCAGATACCAGGCTCGAAAACCACGATGAAGGAATGGCAGAAGGGAACAGCATGGAAGAATGAGGACGTGAGCGCCATCAACTATACGCCAGCCATCTCCATGCCCATCTTCCTTTTCACCCAGAGCGAGCTTCTCTTCCTGAAAGCCGAAGTGGAACTGCGCTTCAACAATAACGCCGCCGCGGCCAAGGCAGACTATGATGCAGCCGTGAAGAATGATTTCACCTGGCGAGGCGCTGAAGGCGTGGACAAGTTCTTAGCTGGAAATGCAGTCAACTTTGACGCACAACCAACGACGGCCGACAAGCTGAAATTGATCTACATGCAGAAGTGGGTGGCCCTCTTCTATCGTGATCATATGGAGGCCTGGTCAGAAGCCCGCCGCACGGACACACCTGCTCTCTCTTCCAAGAGCGCCAAGGATATCTTCACCGATTCATCAGTCTATACGCCCGGCGAGTTTGTGGAGCCGGCGGTAGACTATATCGTAGCCGGCGGATTGGCCAAGCGAGTGCCTTATCCTTCGACAGCCCGTCAGCTCAATGAGAACACTCCGCCGATCAAACTGTTGAGCGACAAGGTGTTCTGGGATGCCAAGTAATGATGTAAACAGTTGAATTCAAACAAGAGTAATATGAAAAAGATCACTTTTATATATAGCTTCCTGCTGTGCATGACGGCTCTGACCCTCGCCTCATGCAATGATGATGACGGCCAGATGACTGACACGAAGATCACCTATTATATGGCATTCGAGATCCAGGGGGATGAATTTGTGCAGGTGCCTATCGGCACTCCGTACACAGATCAGGGATGTAAGGCTACGATCAACGGGCAGGATTGCACCTCCCGCATCAAGACAACGGGGGTGGAAACCATCAACGTGAACAAGGCCGGACTCTATTATATCACCTATAGCGGCGTGAACGATGACGGCTACGGAACGTCAGTCACCCGCACGGTGGCAGTCTGCGACCCTGCCATCACAACGGATATCAGCGGCGCTTACAAGACTGCCGAAGGCACTTATCGGCTTCGCGAGGGTGCCACTACGGCCTATCCCGGCTGGGGGGTGACCATTCGGAGAGACGCTCCCGGCATCTTCTACGTGTCGGATATCCTCGGCGGCTATTATTCCTTGCGTGCTGCCTATGGCGATAGTTATGCCATGAAAGGGTACATACAGTTGCTGGCCGACAACTCCCTGGAGATCATTTCGGGCGATGTTGCCGGATGGGGCGACTCCTTCACCGACTTCAAGGACGGCAAGTACGACCCTGCCACAAAGCAACTTTCGTGGTGCGTCACCTATGCCGGAATGGATTTTTATGTGGTATTGGCATTATAACTTAACGAACAACTGATATGAAGAAATATATTTCATTTGCAATGATGGCTCTGATTATGGGCTTTGGTTTCGTCTCCTGCGATCCCGAGACCAATGAGGAGGCTGGTGGAACCGCCGTGGAGAAAATGGCTGGCTTCTGGGATGTGAACATTATTGCCCTTGACGACAACACGGGGGCGGAGTTGGACAATGTTGGCACGAAACACATGATGACCTACAACA
Organism: uncultured Prevotella sp.; assembly: GCA_900317545.1. Classification (GTDB taxonomy): domain Bacteria; phylum Bacteroidota; class Bacteroidia; order Bacteroidales; family Bacteroidaceae; genus Prevotella. The sequence continues at coordinate 25,120 of ONHE01000020.1, forward strand.
CCGTTGAAAACATAGCTACCGAGATGTGGCTTGATGATGAAAACGATTTCTGGGGCATGAAGATGAAAGTGGATGTCAACTATGACGCCCGCACGTTTGCAAGCGTAGCCAAGCCTTACGCTGCCGGCACCCAGGAGACGGCCACCATTATCGACGGCCGGGTGCTGGAAGGCGCGGCCAAGAACGTGCATGGCATGCCCAACGACAGCATTGTGTTTACGGTTAAATTCAGTGACAACAAATTTGCGAAATACGGATTCCAGCACACTTATCGCATAGAAGGCCAGCGCCATACAGGCTTCTCTCCGGAGAATGAATAATCCGATAAGGTCTGCCATGCGCTGATTCCATCAGCGTCTATGGCGGTCCATAGCATGACGGGTTCCAGCATATTGACAATGCGGAACCCGTTTTTCGTATCCCTGTAGTCAGCCTCCGCCTCCTACATGACCCACTTCTCTCTTAGTCCCAGTATGGTTTAAGTCAGGATCGGTCATAGAAGTCATGAATTTCCGCTAACCATTTATACCATAGTGATTTACGCCATCGGCCGATTGTCCTATTTCTCCGGCTCGCGCGGAGCTATGCTTTCGGCCGTCCAAAGCTATCATATCGGCGCCCCGGAGCTATGCTTTGGACGGCCGAAAGCATAGCTCCGCGCAGCGGGTATGATAGCTCTGTCCAAACGACCCCATTCATGCCCTCTCCATACACCGATGAGACGCCCTCTGAAGACGATAATGGTTAAAAGTTCACAAATATATGCTCCAACCGATACAATATAGCTCCGAACGCGCTATATTTGTGATATCAAAACGATATCAATACAACATCTTGATCTAACACATTAGTTTATGGAAAAGAAAGAGTATGCATTCAAAGGGATGGCCGTCAACGGCTTCTTAGCCATCACATTGAACTTAGCCCTCGTCATCGTCGCCGCAGTGCTGACGGGTGTGGGCATTGAGTATGAGAACCCATTGAAGATCATCGTCGGGCTGATCCTTCTGCTCGTCGGGCTGTTCTGCTTCAAGGGCTTCATCATGCTCGAACCGAACGAGGCCCGCGTGATGATGTTCTTCGGAAAGTATAAAGGCACGTTCACCCGGGTGGGCTTCTTCTGGGTCAATCCGTTCATTACGACCAAGAAACTCTCGCTGCGCGCACGCAACTTAGATGCCGAACCGATCAAGGTGAATGACAAGCAGGGCAATCCGGTCATGATCGGACTGGTGCTCGTGTGGAAACTTTGCGACACCTACAAGGCCATGTTCGAGATCGATTCGCAGACGATGGCCAGCGGGGGAACATCGGTCGGACAGAACGTAAGCAGCATCATGCGCGCCTTCGAGAACTTTGTCAAGATCCAGAGTGACGCAGCCCTCCGTCAGACGGCCGGTCTCTACTCCTACGACAACAATGAGACGAAGGACGAGCTGACACTCCGCGGCGGCGGCGACGAGATCAACCACCAACTCGAGCACACGCTCGACGAGCGGCTGGCCATGGCCGGAATTGAGATCGTGGAGGCACGGATCAACTATTTGGCCTATGCACCCGAGATCGCCGCAGTGATGCTCCGCCGTCAGCAGGCCGATGCCATCATCGCCGCGCGGGAGAAGATCGTCGAAGGCGCAGTGGGTATGGTGAAGATCGCCTTGGAGAAACTGTCAGCCGAAGAGGTGGTCGATCTCGATGACGAAAAGAAGGCGGCCATGGTGAGCAACCTGATGGTGGTCCTCTGTGGTGATGACACCGCACAGCCCATTGTCAACGCCGGGACGCTGAACATGTAAACTGCCGCTCCATGCCAGAACCAAAGAAAGAATCGAAGAACAAGAATTTCATCCTCCGCCTCGATGCCGACACGATGTCAGCAGTCGAGAAATGGGCCGCCGACGAGTTCCGAAGCACCAACGGACAGCTGCAGTGGATCATCACCGAAGCACTGCGCAAGGCCGGCCGACTGCCTAAACGCCAACGCTGATCGGCCGCATGCCGACAGACCGGGCTTCCCCTGTCACCAACCGTCAGTCCCCGTCCAGACTGGCGGTTTGCCGTCTACGGCGATTCCGAAATTCTCCTCCTTTTTCTTTATCCTCTCATTTTTATTGCTTATCTTTGCATCAATACACTGATCAAATCAATCAAGACTATGGAACAAATCAAAAACGACCGGCTCACGGTCAACGTCTCCGCACTCGGGGCAGAACTGCAGAGCATCAAAGATGCCAATGGAAAGGAATATCTGTGGGATGGCGATGACCGCTACTGGAACCGCCGCTCTCCCATCCTCTTCCCCATTGTCTGCGGTCTGTGGGAAGACACCTACCGCCTCGGCGAACGGTCTTTCAAACTGTCGCGTCATGGCTTTGCCCGCGACACGCCATTTACCTTGGTCCGCCACAGCGATGAGCGCGTGACTTATGCCCTCACGGATTCGGAAGAGACACGACGCGTCTACCCCTTCCACTTCAATCTCTCGGTCACCTATCGGATCACTGACAACCGCGTCAGCGTGATCTGGCACGTGGAGAACACGGATCGCCAGACGCTGCTGTTCCAGATCGGAGGACATCCCGCATTCCTCGTTCCCGGATGCCAAAAGGGCGATCACATGCGGGCAAAGCTGCGCCTCGACAATCCCACACCGGAACGCCTCTATGGCAATGTGGGCGGTTGCATCACGCCGGGTTACCATCCCGTCAAGACCGAGAACGGCCTCTGGGAGGTGGCAGAAGAGACGTTCGGCGACGATGCCGTCATCTTCGACCGCAGTCAGGTTCAGCATGTCGAACTGCTTGACGCATCGGACGCCCCCCTTGTGACACTCGACTTCAAGACGCCGGCCGTAGGCATCTGGACGCCGGCAGGCAAGCATGCGCCTTTCATCTGCATCGAACCGTGGTACGGCATCAGCGATTGGGCCGAGTTCAAAGGCCCCTTTGAAGACAAGTATCTGATGAACCGGCTGCTTCCCGGAGCCAGTTTCATGAGCGAATACACCATCACCATCGGTCGCTGAGCGTTCGGCAGACGGAGCGGAATAATTTCGCCGGATGGAAAAAAGAAAGAGTGATGACCGGCTGACAGCTGCGTCATCACTCTTCGGATAAGCCGAGAGATGTCCCTATTCCTCATGTCGGTGCTTGGCGCTGAAAGCCACCAGCATCCACACCGTCTTCTCCTGGCCCTTCAAGTAGTCGCTCATCAGTGATACGGTCACCTCGTCACCGACCTCTGAAGCGGCGCTCAACACCTCGCGCTCCTGACGGATGAGCAGCTTGAAAGTATCGAGCAGGTTGGCTGTCACTTCGCGCTCGCATTCCATCGGAGCCGCTTCCTTCACTGCGGAAACTTTCAAATACTCGCTGAACTTGCTCTCCGGCACGGCGCCAAGCTGCAGCAGACGCTCTGCGAGTTCATCCACTTTCTCCGCCACATCATCGTAGAGCTCCTCATACTTGGCGTGCATGATGAAGAAGTGGCGACCTTTCACAGTCCAGTGGAAGCCCCGGAGATTGGTGTAAAACACTTGAAAGTCGGCCAAAAGTTGAGCCAATCCGTCAATGACGTTGTTTACTTTCTGCTCATTCAAACCTAAGAAATCCAATGTTTTCATATTCTGTATCCCTTCTGTTTCTGTTGTTTTTCGTTTTTGAGTTTATAATTTTCCGACGAGATCAATGCCCGGTTTGAGCGTCTTGGCACCTTTCTTCCAGCGCGCCGGACAGACTTCACCCTGGTGAGTGGCCACAAACTGGGCAGCCTCCACCTTGCGGACCAGCTCATCGACGTTGCGTCCGATGTTGTTGTCGTGGATCTCCGCCACCTTGATCTGTCCCTCTGGGTTGACGAGAAAAGTGCCCCGATAGGCCACGCCCTCATCCTCCTTGTAGACGCCGAAGCCCCGGCAGAGCGTGCCCGTTGGGTCTGCGAGCATGGTGTATCGGATCTTACGGATGCTCTCTGATGCGTCGTGCCATGCCTTGTGCACGAAGTGCGTGTCCGTACTGACCGAGAACACCTCCACGTCCATGGCCTTCAGCTGCTCGTAGTGGTCATTCAGATCTTCCAATTCCGTTGGACATACAAACGTGAAATCGGCCGGATAGAAAAAGAAGATGGCCCATTTGCCCTTGACATCCTCATCGGATACGGTTTTAAAACTGTCGTTCTGATAGGCCTGAACCTTGAATTCAGGTACTTTTGCATTGATAATCGGTTCCATATCTTACTATGTTTTAATTGTTCATTTCATTCTTCCAGCCACGACATCCCAGGCGACAATGTCCCAAGTTGCTGCAATGTGGTCTGCGCGCCGGTTCTGATAGTCGAGATAATAAGCATGCTCCCATACATCTATACCATAGAGGGGATTGAGCCCGTGACGCACTGGGTTGCCGCCGTTCGGCTCCTTCGTGATCACCAAGTGACCCTCCTTGTCCTGCGAAAGCCATGCCCAGCCTGATCCGAAGAGGGTGGCCGCGGCCTGCGCAAACTGTGTCTTGAACTCCTCAAAGCTGCCGAAAGCATCGTTGATGGCATCTGCCAGCTTGCCTGAAGGCACGTTGCCTTTCAGCGGCGGGCGGAATTGGGAGAAGTAAAGCGCATGGTTCAGCGTCTGCCCGGCATTGTTGAACAAGGGCCCTTCGGGTGCTGCGGCGACGATACGCTCCACGTCCTGCTGCTCGAACTCAGTCCCTTGGACCAGATTGAGCAGTGTGTTGACATAATTCTGCAGGTGCTTTCCATAATGAAACTGGACGGTCTGCTCACTGATGACGGGTTCCAAGGCATTGGCTGCGTATGGAAGTATTGGCATTTGAATTTTCATATCTTTGTCGTTTTAAATCCTTATTGTTTTTTATTGTCGTTGCAAAGATAGGAGAAAAGGCAGGATGAGTCAAACGAAAAAAACTATCCCCTCATTGAAAAAAACGATCAGCGGCGCTCAAAGAGCCTGTCGGTCGACGCTTCGTGCCGGATATTTTTTCCAGCCGAAAAGTGAAAAAAGCAACTCCGGATGGCTCTTCTCCGTAAAATAAAAGCTATCTTTGCAGGGAAAAGGGAACCGAACCATGACACTACAACAATTGGAATACGTCATCGCCGTGTATCGGCTGAAACACTTTGCAAAGGCTGCCGAGAGCTGCAATGTCACACAACCGACGCTGAGCAGCATGATTCAGAAATTGGAGGAAGAACTCAACGTGAAGATCTTCGACCGTAAACAGCAACCCATCAGGCCAACTCCCGTGGGACAGATGATCATCGAACAGGCATGGAAAATTCTCGTCCGGGCCCGTCGGCTGAAAGAAATGGTCGAAGAAGAACGTCACTCACTGACCGGCATTTTCAATATCGGCATCCTCCCCACCATTGCTCCCTACCTGATTCCACGGTTCTTCCCGCAGCTGATGAACAGCCATCCGAAGCTCGATCTGCGCATCACGGAGATGAAGACTGACGACCTGCTGAAGGCGCTCAGGCACAATGACATCGACGCGGGAATCGTGGCCGAGGTCGACGGATTGGACGATTACCAGTGCGACACCTTATATTATGAACAGTTCTTTGCATACGTCGCGAAGTCGGAAAAGCTCTTTGAAAACCGGACGGTGCGGACGTTTGATCTGAACGGAAAATATCTCTGGCTCCTTGACGAAGGACATTGCTTCCGCGAACAGTTGCTGAAATTCTGCCAGTTAAAGTCAGCATCGAGGAGCAAGAAGGCATATAACTTAGGCAGCATCGAGACATTCATGCGCTTCGTAGAGAACGGAAAGGGCATCACTTTCATCCCAGAGCTGGCACTGCAGCAGTTGAATGAAGACCAGAAAGAATTGGTTCGCCCATTCGCCTTGCCAGTTCCGACACGTAAAGTCGTGATGGTCACCACGCAGAAGTTTATCCGCAACTCGCTCCGCGAACTGATTATCGAAGAGATCAGGCATGCCGTTCCGGCGGAGATGCTGCAGCTGCGGAAGTCGCAGCAGCAGGTATAAGAAACCGCGAAGTCCGTCAGAAGGCTTCGCGGTATTTGTTTTCGTCCTTGTCGTCGAGCATTCCCAAATACGACTGATAGCGCGACTCGGCGATATAGTGGTCCGCTACAGCCTTCCTGACGGCACAACCCGGCTCATGGGTATGCGTGCAGTTGGAGAACCGGCAGTCCTTTGCGAACCTGAAAATGTCCCTGAAATAGCTCGTCAGTTCATTTCTTTCGATGTCGAAGGTGCCGAATCCCTTGATGCCGGGGGTATCGATCAGATACCCTCCACCGGGCAAATCGAGCATCTCGCTGAATGTCGTGGTGTGCATACCGGTATTGTGCGCGTCGCTGATGGCAGCTGTCCGCTGGGCCGCTCCGGGTATCAAGCGGTTGGCAAGCGTCGACTTTCCCACTCCGCTATGCCCGCTCAGCAGCGTCACCTTGTCTTTTAAGCAGGCGCGTAAGGCATCGAATCCTTCTCCCGTTTCGGCCGAGAGGGACAGACACTGATAGCCTATGGTCTCATAAAGTGTCATCAACAGCCGCTCGTAACGCCGCTCGTCGTCTGAAAGGATGTCACGTTTGTTGAACACAATGATCACCGGAACGCGGTACGCTTCAGCTCCGGCCAGGAACCGGTCGATAAAAGTCGTGGACGTTTCCGGATAGTTCACGGTCACGATAAGGACAGCCTGGTCGAGGTTCGCAGCAAGGATGGAACTTTGTTTCGATAGGTTTGGCGACTTCCGGATGATGTAGTTGCGCCTGTCTTCAATCTCTGTGATCAGCGCGGAGCCTTCCTGGTTGACCACAATGTGCACCCAGTCGCCCACCGCAATGGGGTTTGTGCTGCGTATTCCTTTCAGCCGAAAGTTACCCTTAATCTTGCTCTCAATGATCTGGCCGTCTTCTGTGCGGACGCTATACCAGCTGCCCGTGTTCTTGATAACTATGCCGCGCATGGGAAAATTAAAAGATAATGAGATAAAAAAGTAAAAGAGTCAACACGCAAGATGAACTCGCCGGTTGGAACAGTACATGACCGAAGGCGGACTAACGCTGTGTCTCCGACAGGATGGATGAACTCACCGGTCGGAGCAGAGCGTAGTCGCTGGAGCATAAAAGCAAAAAAGCGGAAGCGCTAAAACATAAATATTGCACGCACAGAAGCTTGTTCCGTCCCGTCCATATTTATCTTTTGGCCATTCCGCCATTTATCTTTTCGTCACACGGTCATGATCTCCTTCTGCTTCGTAGCCAAGAGGCCGTCGACGTCCTTCACATATCTGTCATGCAGTTTCTGTAGTTCTTCCTCCGCGTCTTTCTCGTTATCCTCGGACAGTCCGTCCTTAATTGCCTTCTTCAGACGATCCTTGATCTCGGCCCGGGTGTTTCTGATTTCGACCTTAGTCTTCTCCCCTATCTTGTTGCATTGCTTCACGAGCTCCTTGCGCCGCTCCTCCGTGGGCTGCGGCAAGCGCAGGAATACCATCTCTCCATTATTCTCGGGGGTGATGCCGACATCACTGTCGAGGATTCCTTTCTCTATGTCCCGCAGCTGCTTACGGTCCCAGGGACGGATGGTGATGGTGCGGGCGTCAGGCACAGCCACATTGGCCACTTGGTTCAGAGGTACCATCGAGCCATAGGCATTCACCCTTACGCTGTCGAGAATGGCCACATTTGCACGTCCTGCACGTATGCGGGCAAGCTCTTCTTCGAGGTACTTGGTGGCCTTGGTCATGCGCTCTTCGGCGCTCTTCAATGTCTGTTTAACGTCTAACATATATTTTCCGTATTAAATTCACATGCACAAAATTAAGGATTAATGCTGAATTATGCAACTGTTTGAAATAAAAATATTTCATCGGGAATAGATTTGCGAGGCAATGATGGCGGCAATGCGGGCAAGATACTCACGGTCTGTGTCATTGAAGGCGTTCAGTTCCCGACTGTCGACATCTATTACGCCGCGCACCCGCCCGAGGCTATCAAAGATCGGAACCACGATTTCCGACCGTGAAAGACTGCTGCAGGCGATGTGGCCGGGGAACCGCTCAACATCGGAAACGACGATGGCTGCACGCTGCTCCCAAGCCGTTCCGCAGACGCCCTTGCCCCTTGCGATATGGTAGCAGGCCACCGGTCCCTGAAACGGACCGAGCAGCAGCTCGTCGTTCTTGACAATATAGAAACCTACCCAGAAATACTCTTCGGGGAACGCATCATGCAGCGCGGCGGCCACATTGGCCAACACGGCCGTTTCATCCTGCTCTCCGGCAATGAGACTCTCTATCTGCCGGACGAGCATAGCATAGGTCGAAACCTTCTGTTTTTGATCCTTCATGGGGCAAAGATACGCAAAAAAGATAAAAATAGGATTTTTCTGAGGCTGATTCTCCTTTTTTTTGTATCTTTGCGGCCTAACAATCAGACCTGAAGACAATGAAAAGATATTTCTCATTCGCATTCGCCCTGCTGTGCGGCCTCACCATGTCGGCCGAAGGCTACTCGTTTCTGAATGTGGCAAAGGTAACCGGCGAAAGCGAAGGAAACGCGCTCAGCAGTTTTACGAAGATCACTTTCTCCGACGGACAGATGCACTTGCTCAACGGCGCAAGCCAGGTCAAGAGCTACGACCTGTCATCCCTGCGCAAGATGTGGCTGTCGACCACGAGCGGCATAAGAAATATTCAGAACAGCGAAACGAATCGCCCGGCCGAGATTTACCTTATGTCCGGAAAGCGCGTCAATGCTGACCCGAACAATCTCCCCAAAGGTGTCTACATCATCAAGGAGGGTAATGTGACGAGGAAACTGATCCGCCGTTAGACGGAGATCCACCAAACGACTTTGACGGAGCAATCTTCCGGACCTTCCGGGCACATGCTCCCGACCGCCCGAAGAATTGTTTCGGAGCCGTCAAACGATACGATTTCCGGAAACGCGCACACGATGCGGCGTTCCCGGAAATTTCACCTTATATTATATCTGTATTCAAATGCGCTTGCCGCCTGTCCAAGACAGTGACGGGCGTAAGCATCTTCGAGACCGGCGGAAAACCGCTTCCGAAAAAGACGAAGAACCTCGACGGTCAGGAAACAACATGCGGAACGTGGCGGGGAGATACACGATCAGCGGGCCATTTCAGCCTCGACGAGATTGGTGAGGGCTACAAACTCGCTGACACTCAACTGCTCCGGCCGGCGCGTGAGCATCTTCTGGCTGAAAAAATCGGCATGCGAGGCGGAATCAGCAAACAACTGCCGCAGGCTCACCCGCAACATCTTGCGCCGCTGGTTGAACACGGACTTGACCACGCGACGGAACAATGCCTCGTCGCAACCCAACGTCCGAGTGTCGTTGCGCGTCATTCTGATCACGGCACTCTTCACCTTTGGCGGTGGATTGAAGACGCCTTCATCAACCGTGAAGAGATATTCCACGTCATACCAGGCCTGTATCAAGACTGAGAGGATGCCGTAAGACTTGCTTCCGGGAGCCGACGCCATGCGCTGCGCCACTTCCCGCTGGATCATCCCCGTGCAACATGGGATAAGGTCGCGGTTGTCAACCATCTTGAAGAAAATCTGCGAGGAGATGTCGTAGGGGTAGTTTCCGGTCAGCACAAAAGGCTGTCCTTCGAAGACCGTATGAAGGTCCATACGCAGGAAGTCATCACTGATGATGCGGTCGCGCAGCTCCGGGAAGCGTTCATGGAGATACTGCACCGACTCAGTATCGATCTCAACGGCCTTCACCTCCCGCGCTTTGGGCACGAGATACTGCGTCAGCACGCCCATCCCGGGACCCACCTCGAGCACGGGGATGTCCGGACAGGCATCGACGGTGTCGGCAATCCGTCGGGCTATCGACAAGTCGACGAGGAAGTGCTGGCCCAAGTTTTTCTTCGGTCTTACTGCTTTCATCATTTTCGCTTTTATTTGCAAAGATAAGAAAATATCATCAAAGTGCCATCTGCTGACGCCATATTTTCGCGCCGGATGACACATTCCGTTCTGCCACTGTGACCCGGAGAAAGCGATGGAAAATGCCCGCGGGGCTGCAAAATCAGGGGGAACGGTGAATAAAAACCGGCATTTATTTTGCGCTTTCGTGGATTTCTCTTATCTTTGTCTACATCTTCGTATGAAAAAGATATCCAGAAAAATTCAGAAGGTGCTGCTCTCTCTGCTTCTCGGAGGTGCAATCCTCTATTGGATGTATCGCGATTTCGACTTCCGACAGATCGAGAACGTGATGCTCCATGAGATGGACTGGACCTGGATGATCCTGTCTTTCCCCTTCGGAATCTTAGCACAGATGTTCCGCGGATGGCGTTGGCGGCAGACGCTCGAACCCATCGGCGAGCATCCCCGTCACTCGGTCAGCATCAACGCTGTTTTCCTTTCCTATGCCGTCAGTCTGCTGATCCCGCGCGTGGGAGAGTTTGTCCGCTGCGGCGTATTGTCCAAGTATGACGGCGTCTCGTTTCCGAAGGCCCTCGGAACGGTGGTCACCGAGCGCGCCATAGACTCGCTCTTGGTGCTGCTCATCACCGGATTGACCTTCCTCTTCCAGTTTAAGGTCTTCACGACATTCTTCGATAAGACCGGCACAAGCATCGACGGCATCCTCCGGAGCTTCACGACCGAAGGCTGGATCGTCACCTTCGTGTGCGCCGCAGCCGTGCTCACGCTGCTTTATCGGCTGCTCAGAAAGTTATCGTTCTATCAGCGCGTGAAGGCCACCCTGCGCGGCATCCTGCTGGGGGTGACCTCGCTGCGCAAGGTGAAGAACGTCCCCCTCTTCGTCGTTTTCACGCTTGCGATCTGGGGCAGCTATTTTCTCCACTATTATCTCACGTTCTTCTGCTTCGATGCCACGTCCCATTTAGGCCTCGCCTGCGCCCTGGTGACCTTCGCCGTGGGCAGCATCGCCGTCATCGTCCCGACGCCCAACGGTGCCGGGCCGTGGCATTTCGCCGTGAAAACGATGCTCATTCTCTATGGCGTAGCAGAGATCGACGCGCTCAACTTCGTGCTGATCGTCCATTCGGTGCAGACCTTACTGGTCGTCCTGTTGGGCATCTACGCATGGACCGCACTGAATTTCACACACCCGAAGCCTGTCGGCACGGCCGACGCAGGCCCTCAACCGGAAACCGATATGAAAGAATAGATACCGCTAATCTTATTATTAACCTTGGAGAGGCGATGCGGACGGCCGCAAAGGAACAGCCGGAACGGAACGCCCACTGAAGACTCTCCGCAAAACTAAATTAACTATGAGTGAAATCAAAAACCTGAACCCCGAGTGTGTCTGGCGTAATTTCGATGCCCTGACACAAGTTCCACGTCCATCCGGACATTTGGAGAAGGTGCAGCAGTTCCTGCTCGACTTCGCCGCAAAAGTTGGCGTAGAGGCCTTCAAAGACCCCGCCGGCAACATCATCATGCGCAAACCGGCTACTCCGGGAATGGAGAACCGCAAGACCATATTGCTCCAGTCGCACATGGACATGGTGCCGCAGAAGGCGCCGGAGAGCAACCACAACTTCGAGACAGACCCCATCGAGACCCACATTGAGGATGGCTGGGTCTATGCCAACCACACCACCCTGGGGGCTGACAACGGCCTCGGCGTGGCTGCCATCATGGCTGTCATGGAAAGCAAGGACCTCAAGCACGGAGCCGTGGAAGGACTGATCACGGCCGACGAGGAGACCGGCATGTTCGGTGCCAACGACCTCCAGGAGGGCGTGCTCAAGGCTGACGTGCTGATGAACCTCGACTCCGAGACCTGGGGAAAGTTCGTCATCGGATCGGCCGGCGGCGTTGACGTCACCGCAACCATGGCTTATCAAGAGACCGAAAACGATCAGGAGACGGCCGTGAAGATCACACTGAAGGGACTGCGCGGCGGTCACTCGGGCTTGGAGATCAACGAAGGACGCGCCAACGCGAACAAGGAGATGGTGCGCATCGTGCGCAAAGCCATCGCTGAGTGCAACGCCCGCCTCGCCACCTGGCACGGCGGCAACATGCGCAACGCCATCCCGTTCAAGTCGGAAGTGGTCCTTGCCCTGCCCGAAGCCGGCGTCAAGCCGTTAGAAGAGATCGTCAAGAAGCAGAAAGCGCTGATCGAAGACGAGTTCAAACTCATCGAGCACGGCGTAGAACTCACCGTTGAGAAGGCAGAAAAGCCCGCAGCCCTCGTGCCCGCTGACATCCAGGACAATCTGGTCGACGCCATCTACGCCTGCCATAACGGCGTGGTCCGCATGATCCCGGCATATCCCGACGTAGTCGAGACCTCATCCAACTTAGCCATCATCGACATCGAAAGCGGCTCGGCAGCCATCAAGATCTTAGCCCGCTCCTCGCGCGAGGACATGAAGGAATACGTGGCCACCCAGTTGGAAAGCTGCTTCAACATGGTCGGCATGAAGGTGGAGCTCAGCGGAAGCTATGGCGGTTGGGATCCCAATCCTGACAGCGAGATCCTCCATCTGCTGCGCAAGGTCTACAAGGAGCAGAACGGCGAGGATGCCATCATTCAGGTCGACCATGCCGGCCTCGAGTGTTCGGTCATCTTAGGCAAATATCCTCACCTCGACGTCGTATCGCTCGGCCCGACGATCCGCTCTCCCCACACGTCGACAGAGCGTTGCGAAATCGCTACCGTGGAACCGTTCTGGCGCCTGCTCACACAGGCCATGGCAGAGATTCCCGTCAAGTAAGCCAATCACAGATCAGCCCGACGGCTGACTGACAACAAGCGGAAGGTGCGTCCGGACGATCCGGATGCACCTTCTTTTTTGCCCCATTGTCCGAAAAAATGATCAAAAACGACGTTGCGCAGACCGCCTCTTCTAAATGTTAAAAACAGTTCCCAGAGTCACGCATCCGTCTTCCGTCATGCCCGTCAACGGCCTTCCTTCAGCCCGGAATATACCTCTGCGCCGCCCTGGAGCCTGTTTTCGCCAGGCCGGAACGATCCTCCATGCCGGCCAAAGCTATCTTCTCGGCTGACCAAAGCTATGCTTCAGGCAGACCGGAGCTATGCTTTCGATCGCGCAGACGGCCATTCCGGTTGGCGAAGACGGCCGCTTACGCCGAAACACAAATATAAACAACTGAATATCAAACACTTATATGATATTCCCAAAATTTACACATTTGCATCCGACATTCCGTTTGCTGACCGCTGCGACAAGCACAGAAAACCATTCGTCCGCTATTTTCAGCATCGCCTTTCAAGCCTTCCCGCACACACGCCGCCCACAGCCAGGGAAGCAAAATGGAAATAGTTGCGTAAAAATGAGATACGGATGGTTGCATATTAAAATAATTTTCGTACATTTGCATCATTCTAACGAAAACAACAGAATTAATGGACGATTACCACGCGGAAACGATGAACTTGTAAGTTGAGAGGTCGGTCTTTTCAACAAGGCTAATCTCCGGCTTATCTAATGATGGAGATTGGCACATGAAAACCTATTGGAACATTGAAAAGAATCTGACAACTATCAAGGAGTGGCAGCCCAACTGCTGGATACAAGTGACCTGTCCGACGGATGAAGACCAGCAGGAACTGCAGGACAGATTCAACATCCCCGACTACTTCCTCTCTGACATCAGCGACACGGACGAGCGTGCGCGCTATGAATATGACGACGGTTGGATGCTCGTCATCCTGCGCATCCCCTACGTGAAGGAGATTCGGTCACGCACACCCTATACGACCGTGCCCCTCGGCATCATCCACAAGCGTGACATCACGATCACCGTCTGCTTCTATGAGACCAACATGATGATCGATTTTGTCAGCTTTCACCAGAAGAGAGGTGCAGGATTCACTGACTATGTGGATATGACGTTCCGGTTGTTCCTCTCAAGCGCAGTGTGGTACCTGAAGAGATTGAAGCAGATCAACACGCTCATCGAGAAGGCAAAGCACAACCTCGATCATGGCGTCAACAATGAAAGCCTCATCGGACTGAGCCGTCTGCAGGATTCACTCACCTATTTCATCACCTCCATACGTGGCAACGAAAACCTCCTCGCAAAGCTCAAGTTCAAGCTGCAGGTAGACGAACTCGACGCAGACCTTATCGAAGACGTCAACATCGAGATGACGCAGGCACGCGAAACCACGTCTATCTACTCCGATATCCTTGAATCCACGATGGACACATACTCCAGCATCATCAACAACAACATGAACACGACGATGCGGACACTCACCTCCGTCACCATCATCCTCATGTTCTCCACACTCGTCGCCAGCCTTTTCGGAATGAATCTCATCAACGGAATGGAACACAATCGATTCGGTTTCGCCATCGCACTCGTCATTTCCGTCTTCGTCTCAGGAATTACATGGTGGATTCTGAAGAAAAAAAGACTCCTTTAAAAGAATTTCTTAAAAAAAAACGGAAATCATTAGGGAAATTCAATAATTTTAATTAAGTTTGCAAATAATACACATCATGTGGATCATCGAATCATAAACTTAATACAGTGGAATGATGGACTCTCAAGAAAACATCCTTGACCAGGAACAGCACGAAATAACGAATCCAGCGGAGAAATCTGCTGAAGTGGAAAACGTCAATGCAGAAGAGCCAATGGCAGAGGCGCCGGAAACAGTGGAGAAAACGGAACAGGAACCTGCCCAAACAGCAGATGTGCCTGAACTGCAGCAAACAGCCGGGAATGCCGAAAAGGAAACACCGGATGAAGTGACGCCTGAACAGGATGCCCCCGTCCGTAAATCCTACAAGAACAAAAAGGAAATTCTCGAGCGTGTCAGGGAAATCGCACAGAACGAAGATAATCCGAATAAGGACGAGATCGATTATCTGAAGACCACATTCTACAAGCTCCACATCGCCGAGCGTGAGGCGCAACAAAAGGACTTCCTTGACGCCGGCGGCGACCCCGAGAAGTATGTAGTCTTCCCGGACGAAGATGAAGAAGCCTTCAAAGCAGAGATGCAGATCATCAAGGAGAAACGTTCGAAGATCTTCCAGGAACAGGAAGAAGAGAAAAAACGCAATCTCCAGAAGAAGCTCGAGATCATAGACAAGATCAAGACCATGGCTACATCGCCCGATGAAGCCAACAAATCATTCAACGAATTTAAGGAGTTGCAGCAGCAATGGAAAGAAATCAAGTCCGTGCCTGCCGAAAAAGCAAACGAGCTATGGCGCAACTACCAGCTCTATGTAGAGCAGTTCTATGACCTGCTCAACCTCAATCGCGAGGCCAGAGAATACGACTTCAAGAAAAACATGGAACTGAAGGTCAGGCTGTGTGAGGCCGCAGAGCGCCTCGCAGATGAGCCGGATGTCATCAGTGCATTCCATCAACTGCAGGAATTACATCAGCAATACCGCGAGATAGGACCCGTCTCGAAAGAACAGCGCGAAGAAATCTGGGCCAGGTTCAAGGCTGCTTCGACCGTCATCAACAAGCGGCACCAGCAGCACTTTGAGCAGCTCCGCTCGCAGGAAGAGGAAAACCTGACCAAGAAAACAGCACTCTGCGAGAAAGTCGAAGCCATTGCAAAGGAAGAAAACAAGGGGGCAAGCGACTGGGAAAAGCACACCAAGCAAATCATCGAGATACAGACCGAATGGAAAAAAATAGGGTTCGCACCCCAGAAAATGAACGTCCGGATCTTCGAACGCTTCCGTGCGACCTGCGATGACTTCTTTGCCCGCAAGGCCGAATATTTCAAACAGATGAAGGAACGCTTCGCCGAGAACGCCGAAAAGAAGAAAGCACTCGTTGCCCAAGCACAGGCCTTGACTGACAGCACCGACTGGAAGTCGACCACAGACAAGTTCATCGCCTTGCAAAAAGAATGGAAGACCATCGGCATGGTGCCCAAGAAGCTCGGCGATCAGCTATGGAATGACTTCCTCACAGCATGCAACCATTTCTTCGAGGCACGCAATGCGGCCAACGCAGGAACACGCAACGAAGAACGTGCAAATCTCGACAAGAAACGCGAGATCATCGCCCAGCTCAAGGAAATTGCCAAGGATGCCGTCGACAACGCACAGGAGAAAGTGCAGGAACTCACTGATCAGTACAACGCAATCGGCCACGTCCCCTTCCGCGAAAAGGACAGGATCTACAAGGAGTTCCATGATGTGCTTGACCAACTCTATAAAGATATGAACATCTCCATTGCCCGCAGACGCTTGGACAACTTCAAGAGCAACCTCAAGAACGTTGCCAAGCGAGGCGAAGATGCACTGGACAACGAGCGCGGAAGGCTCATGCACCGCTACGAGCAGCTCAAACAGGAGATCACAACCTATGAGAACAACCTCGGATTCCTTAACGCCAGCAGCAAGAAAGGAAACAGCTTGATTGACGAGATGAATCGCAAGGTGCAGAAACTGAAGGATGATGCAGAGCTCGTAAAGCAGAAGATCAAAGCCATCGACGCAGAAAACACCGAAGAGGAATGATCTTTTCACAATAGCAGAAGAGGCGTAGGCATAGTGCTTGCGCCTCTTTTTTGTCAGACAAGCCATTCCTTTTCCATTTGAAAATCAACCACACATCTGAACGGGAAGTTGCCGCTGCCGACGTGACAGGGTCATCGGAGCCGGGCCATTCCTGCCCTTTCCACGACTTTTTCACCCCAAATCATTGGCTCATCGGGCATAAATTGCTAACTTTGCGGTGACATGCGGCGACGCAAACAGCAATCGGAGCAAAACCCGAAGCTGCCCTCAGCCGTGTGCATAAGAACAATTCAAATCAGACAGACTATGAATATAGGAGACAGACTGCCGGACTTTCTAGGCAAAGACCAGGACGGCAACGAGATCAAGACGAGCGACTTCAAAGGCAAGAAGTTAGTGCTTTACATCTATCCACGCGACGCAACGCCGGGCTGCACGAATGAAGCGTGCAACCTGCGCGACAATTATGAGCGCTTCCTTAGCCTCGGATACGCCGTCGTGGGCGTCAGTACGCAGGACGAAAAGTCGCATCGCAAGTTCATCGAAAAATACCAGTTGCCCTTCCCGCTCATTGCTGACACGGAGAGAAAGTTAGTCACGGAGCTTGGCGTCTACGGTGAGAAGAAGATGTACGGCAAGATGACGATGGGCGTTTTCCGCACCACTTTCATCACCGATGAAGACGGGCGGATCGAACGCATCATGGGGCCGAAAGAGATAAAAGTCAAGGATCACGCCGCTCAAATCATCGGATAATGCAGATACTGCTGGCCTGTGCCAAGACCATGAACGACGTGCGGACCGTCAAAACGCCGCATCTGTCGATGCCGCATTTCCAGCATGAGGCTGACGGAATAGCCATGGAGATGAGCCAGATGACGGTAGAGGAGCTGCAGGAGCTGTTCCACAGCAGCGCCCGCATAGCCCTGCAGAACATGCTGCGCTATCAGCAGTTCTTCGATGAGCAACAGCGACGCCCCGCCGTCCTGCTCTACAACGGACAGGCCTACAGAGGTCTGCAGGCGCAGGACTTCACGAGTGACGACCTTGCTTTCGCGCAGCGCCATCTCTGGATCACGTCTTTCCTCTACGGACTGTTGCGCCCGATGGACGGCATCTGCCCCTACAGGATGGAAGGCAACATCCGGCTGGACGCCTCGGAGAACCGCAGCCTCTTCGACTTTTGGAAGCAACGGCTGACCGATATGCTGATTGAGGCGGTCAGGGAGGACGACGGCATACTGGTCCATTTGGCCACGGAGGAGATGCAACACTTGTTTGAGTGGTCGCGGGTGGTGCGTTCGGTGCGCGTGATCCAGCCGCAGTTCATGGTCGAGAAACAAGGACGGCTGCGCGTGGTCACCGTCTACGCGAAGACCTGCCGTGGCAGCATGACTCGCTACATCATCCGTGAGCGGCTGCAGGATCCGTCATCCCTGCCCGCCTTCAGCCACGAAGGGTTCACGTTCAACGACCGCTACGGTGATCCGGACCATCCCCATTTCGTGCTCGAATAGACCATCCGACAGGGCCGAAGACACCAAGTCCGGCCTGCCGAAGTATACAACAAAAGGATATGCACGCACATCTGCCCGCATATCCTTTTGTTGTAAGACACTGCTCAGGATTACTTCAGCAGCAGTTTCTTGACCGTGGCATCGAGGTCGCCGTAGCTCATGGCACCCGCACTCATCGTCGGCTGCCCCTCCTTGGGGATGAAGAGCATGGTCGGGATCGACCGGATGCCGAACACGCCTGCCACTTCCTGCTCCTTGTCTACATCAACCTTGTAGAAGTCGATCTGCCCTTTATATTTCTCAGCCAGCTCTTCCATGATCGGCGCAACCATCTTGCACGGCCCGCA
This sequence comes from uncultured Prevotella sp., assembly GCA_900317545.1. Classification (GTDB taxonomy): domain Bacteria; phylum Bacteroidota; class Bacteroidia; order Bacteroidales; family Bacteroidaceae; genus Prevotella. The sequence continues at coordinate 43,471 of ONHE01000020.1, forward strand.
CCAAGTCGCATAGAAGTCGACGACGGCTGGTCTCTCGCCTCTGAAGACCCACTTGTCAGGATTGGCCTCATAATTGACGACTTTCTCTTTGAATTCACTTGTTGTCAGTTCCATAACTTTTCCTTTCTGTTGTTTGATATTGTGTGCTACTTGTTTGGTCTCGGAAGTCCGCTCCGAGTGTTTATTTTGATTCGGCGAACAGCTGAGGATCGTGACCGTCAGCATGGTTCCCATCAGGACTGGTAAGAGTCTTCTCGTCTTCATTGCTTGTTTATTATCAGTTTGTCATTCGCTTTTCGACTGTTCATCTTTCGTCTGCGGTTCACTCAGACTGCAGATCATGCGGTCCAGCACGGGTGCTATCGCATAGAGTTCGTCTTCCTCCAGCCCTTGTTCCTGCAACAGGTGCGACATGCACGACGGAATTTTCCTTCCTTTGCGCTCCAGCTCTCTCCCCTGCTCCGTCAGACTGACGATACGCTGGCGGCAGTCTTCGCAACCTCGGATGCGCTCCACCAATCCGGCCTTTTCCATCCGCTGGATGAGCGGGGTGACCGTATTGGTCTCCAAGAACAGCGCCTTGGCAATGTCGTTGACAGGCTGATGGTCGTGCTCCCAGAGCACCATGAGCACCAAATACTGCGTATAGGTGATGCCCAAGGGGCGGAAGTAAGGCTCGTAAGCCTTCGTGATGAGCCTCGAAGCCGTATAGAGCTTGAAGCAGAGCTGATTATTCAGCTTCAGTTTTCTACATGTCATGATGTCTCAATTTCTTTGTGATCCACTTACCGTTTCCATTCTTTCCGCACGCTTCAGCCTTCGTTTGAAATCAGATAAACAAGCCCCGATCCCACGGCGAGCAATGCTATATGAAGTACAGTCAACAATTCCATCTATTCTCCTTTTGATGTCACAAAGATACAAAGAATAATTTAAGTCGCAAGCGATATATATTCCGACTTAAGAAGAATTAACCAATATCGCACACGACACATATCTTTTCAACGCTTGTTAACGTCTTTCGTCCCTCACAGACCTCCACTGCGACGGTTCGGGCACAAGCATCCGGAGGCCGAAGAGGCAAGCAATCCGACAGTCACCGATACGCTGCGCGAAGACCGTTTTCATCATCAGAAACGACCGGAAACCACTCATATCAACTGCGTTTAAGTCCTTTTCTGACACCACTTCTATCCTGCCTGATCCGGGAAGATCACAAGTGCCTCTCGCGGAGCTATCCTCCGGGGCGCGTGGAGCTATCCTCCGGACAGCCCAAAGCATAGCTCCGCTCCGGGCACATAATAGGTCCCTCATTTACGGATAAAAACATACCTTTCGCGCCACTTATTTCCGCCCATTCCGGAGTGTTGTTCCCCCCTCCCTTCATCCCCTCACCCCCCTCATCATCTCATCCCTTCATCCGCTCATCATCCTCATCCTCTCATCCCCTCATCCCCTCACCCCCCTCATCATCTCATCCCTTCATCCGCTCATCATCCTCATCCTCTCATCCCCTCATCATCTCATCCCCCTCATCATCTCATCCC